>JAISYZ010000051.1 GCA_031269545.1 Prevotellaceae bacterium | reverse complement strand
TCGGCGAAAACGATTATCAACACGCATTTACTCTTAATCAATTATTTATACGAAGGACTGACTACCGCTAACCGGAAAGCATCTCTAAAAGAACGTCATGCTATCATGTGCAAATACTATGGCGTCGTTACAACGGATATATTGCATATCTGGTTTGTTGTCCGATATTATTGGGCTAAATGGACAAATGGAATAATTTGACTGATTTTATTTCACCATATAAAATTTCCGAATGGATATCTTCCGGCGTCTAATTCAGCTACAATACGGTAAATATCGTCGCGAAGTTTGGCGATATTATCCTTATTTTTAGCGGAGATAAAGATGCAGGGCGAATTTTCTTTTGCGAGCCAACTTTTTTTCAAGTCTGTCAGACTGAGATTTTCTTTCGTTGCCGGAGTCAGGTCGTCATCATCTTTTTTGACGTACGTATAAGCGTCGATTTTGTTGAAAATCAGATATACGGGTTTGTCGCCGGCGCCGATTTCATGAAGCGTATTCCTGACGACTTCAATCTGTTCCTCGAAATTGGGATGCGAAATATCTACAATATGTAACAGAATATCAGCCTCGCGCACTTCGTCGAGAGTAGATTTGAACGATTCGACTAACTGATGCGGCAATTTCCTGATAAAACCAACTGTGTCGGACAGTAAGAACGGAATGTTTTCTATCACGACTTTACGTACGGTAGTGTCGAGAGTTGCAAACAGTTTGTTTTCGGCGAATACCTCCGACTTGCTTAACAGATTCATCAGCGTAGATTTCCCCACGTTTGTGTATCCGACTAATGCTAAACGCGCTAAACTGCCGCGATTTCCTCTCTGCGACGCCATTTGCAGGTCGATTTTTTTCAGTTGTTCTTTGAGTTTTGCGATTCGTGTCAGGATGATTCTGCGGTCGGTTTCCAACTGCGTTTCTCCGGGACCTCGCATATTCAAACCTGCTCCTCCCCGTTGACGTTCGAGATGTGTCCACATACGCGTCAGACGCGGCAACAAATACTGATATTGAGCCAGTTCGACCTGAGTTTTCGCATAAGCGGTTTTTGCCCGTTGAGCGAAAATATCGAGGATAAGCGCTGTCCTGTCGAGAATTGCACATTTGAGTTCACGTTCCAGATTCCTCAACTGCGATGGCGACAGTTCGTCGTCGAAAATCACGAGATTCACTTCCGAACTTTCCAGAAACGACTTTATTTCCATCACTTTTCCCGAGCCGATAAATGTACTTGCATCAGGATGTTTCAATCGTTGCGTAAATCGTTTTACGGCTGTTGCGCCTGCTGTCTCGGCAAGAAATTCCAGTTCGTCGAGATATTCGTTTACCTGACCCGGTTTCTGAAACTCGGTTATAATACCTATCAAAATCGCCGGTTCGGGATTCTGAGCGCTACGGGTTATTGTGTTTTGTTCTATCATTGTTTTGCTATTAATGCCACTAATGCACTAATTATGAATAAAAATAAATTCGTGCATTAGTGGCAATTTTTGTTTTACCACTAATGCACTAATTATGAATAAAAAATAAATTCGTGCATTAGTGGCAATTTTTAAAATACTAATCTTTTATATTCCAATTTTTCTTTTCCAAAATTAACCAATAAGCCTAATTTGTTATTGGATATCTTCAAATAATTTATTGTTTGCGCAATATCAGCGTCGGTCAAAGTGGAAATAGCTTTGATTTCCAAAATGATTTTATCAAATACAACAAAATCCGCATAAAATTTATGAGATAAGAGTATATTCTTATAATAAACGCTGTATTCTTTTTCTCTTTCGAACATTATTCTACTTTGTCGAAACAGTATTTCCAAAGCATCTTTATAAACGATTTCCAAAAAACCGTAACCCAATTCATTGTGTACTTCCATACATTTACCTATAATTTGATAAGATTCTTCTTTATAAATCAATTGTTGTTCCATGTTTTCTTATTCTATAACGAATTAATTATTAGTCATAATTAGTGCATTAGTGGCAATCAAAATATATCTTTCATTTCAATTTCGATACCGTCGAAAATATGTACAGGGACTTTTCCTGTTTCGTACAATGTTCCTTTATCGTATTTTCCGTCGGCTTGCAGGATAAAAACCTGTATTGATTTGTCTAAAGGGAAAACTACCCAATACTCACGCACGCCAACAGCTTCGTAGAGATTGAATTTTTCATTCAAATCGTATTTGGCTGTCGAAGGCGACTGTATTTCGGCAATAAAATCGGGAGCGCCGAGACAACCGTTTTCGTCCAATTTCGACAGGTCGCACACGATGCAAATATCCGGCTGTACAACAGTGTAAATCTGATTGTTTTCTTTTTCGCCGTTTTTTGGCAATCGCACATCGGTGGGCGCATGCAAAACTTCACATTTCCCTTTGTTTCTTTTGATAATAGTACCAAATTCTACAACCAACTTGCCGCTTATTATTTGATGTCGAATTTTTGGAGCGGACATCATATTGATAATACCATCTATCAATTCGCGCCGTTTATCGTCTAACCAAGTCAGGTAGTCGGCGTATGTATATTGTTTTTGAGGGTCTAATAATAATTCCATAATCACAATAATTTTAATCAAATATATCTTTCAAATCAATTTCGATACCGTCGAAAATATGTACAGGAACTTTTCCCATTTCATACCGTGTTCCTTCGTCGTATTTACCGTCCGGCTGTAAAATAAAAACTTCGACACCTTCCGAAGGATAAACAATCCAGTACTCTCGAACACCCACTTCTTCATAGAGTTTGAATTTCCGGGTAGTATCGTATTTAGCAGTCGAAAAAGACAATATCTCTACAACCATATCGGGAGCGCCAAGACAACCTCGTCTGTCAATTTTGGAGAGATCGCACACGATGCAAATATCGGGTTGAACAACGGTGTAAATCTGATTATCTTTTTTTTCGCCATTCTTAGGCAGTCGAACATCGAACGGCGATTGATAAATTCTGCATTTGCCTGTATTATTTTTTATAATTTGACGTAATTCACCAAATAAATCACCGCAGATTCTTTGATGTTTCTCTACAGGAGCGGACATTGTCCGGATAACTCCGTTCACTAATTCGCGTCGTTTATCATCCAACCATGTCAGGTAATCAGCGTATGTATATTGTTTTTGAGGATCTAATAATAATTCCATAATCACAATAATTTTAATCAAATATATCTTTCATTTCAATTTCAATATCATTGAAAATATGTACAGGAACTTTTCCTGTTTCGTACAGTGTTCCTTTATCGTATTTTCCGTCGGCTTGCAAAATGAACTGGATAATGTTTTTTTCATACGGAAATACAACCCAATACTCACGCACGCCAACAGCTTCGTAGAGATTGAATTTTTCATTCAAATCGTATTTGGCAGTCGAAGGCGACTGTATTTCGGCAATAAAATCGGGAGCGCCGAGACAACCGTTTTCGTCCAATTTCGACAGGTCGCACACGATACAAATATCCGGCTGTACAACAGTGTAAATCCGGTCGTTTTCTTTTTCGCCGTTTTTTGGCAATCGCACATCGGTGGGCGCCTGTAAAACTTGACATTCCCCTTTGTGTTTTTTGATAATCGTACGTAATTCTCCAAATAAATCGCCGGTAATTATTTGATGTCGAATTTTGGGCGCGCTCATCATATTGATAATACCATCTATCAATTCGCGTCGTTTATCGTCTAACCACGTCAGGTAATCGGCGTACGTATATTGTTTCTGAGGGTCTAATAATAATTCCATAATCACAATAATTTTAATCAAATATATCTTTCAAATCAATTTCGATACCGTCGAAAATATATACAGGAACTTTTCCTGTTTCGTACAGTGTTCCTTTATCGTATTTTCCGTCGGGTTGCAAAATGAAAACCTGTATTGTTTTGTCTAAAGGAAATACAACCCAATATTCGCGCACGCCAACAGTTTCGTAGAGATTGAATTTTTCGTTCAAATCATATTTGGCTGTAGAAGGCGACTGTATTTCGGCAATAAAATCGGGAGCGCCGAGACAACCGTTTTCATCCAATTTCGACAGGTCGCACACGATACAAATATCCGGCTGTACAACGGTGTAAATCTGATTGTTTTCTTTTTCGCCGTTTTTTGGCAATCGCACATCGGTGGGCGCAGGTAAAACTTCACATTTTCCTTTGTTTCTTTTGATAATAGTACGAAATTCTCCGACCAACTTGCCGGTAATTATTTGATGTCGAATTTTTGGCGCGGACATCATATTGATAATACCATCAATTAATTCGCGTCGTTTGTCGTCTAACCATGTCAGGTAGTCGGCGTACGTATATTGTTTCTGAGGGTCTAATAACAATTCCATAATCACAATAATTTTAATCAAATATATCTTTCAAATCAATTTCGATACCGTCGAAAATATGCACAGGAATTTTTCCTGTTTCGAACAATGTTCCCT
>JAISYZ010000238.1 GCA_031269545.1 Prevotellaceae bacterium | reverse complement strand
AGTTTGAAGTGGGATTACAGCGCCGAACAGTTGAAACCGTCAGAAAATCCTTTGTATCTGACTGTAACAGGTACGCTTACAGAAAGAGATCCTGACGCAAACGTTAAACCCTTACTCGTAGAAACAAAGGAATTGAACAATTATTTTCTCAATCCGTCTGCCGGTTCGTTGAAATTGAATCTGAACGGCTCATCATACGAGGAAAATAACGGTAAACGACGCCGTATAATAAATGTTACGATAGAATTAATTCCTATACATATTGATTTACAAAGTCCTTTCCCGAACATGTAAATGTTTTCAGTCGGTGAATAAAATCAAAACTGTAAGGAAAAGAAAATAACAAAATCAAAATTAAACAGTTAATAAAAAACAAAATAAACACGTATAAAATTTGTAAAAATATAATTTTAATTTTAAAAATAATAGATATGTTTGAAAAAGTAAAAAAAATTTTGGTTAGCCCAAAAAATGAGTGGCAGACCATCGAGGCTGAAAATGCGCCTCATGCAAAAGTATTTACAACCTTTGTTGTGCCGCTGGCTCTTATTCCTGCCATAGCAGCCTTCGTTGGGTACGGACTGATAGGCTATTCGGTTTTTGGCGTACATTTCAGTTCAGTGAGTTGGGGACTGCGTCAGGCAATAGTTCAGTATGTAACAATGTTTGGCGGAACGTACATCACGGCATTTGTAATCAATGCGCTTGCTGATAATTTCGGTGCGAAAAAAGACTTCAATCGCGCCTTTTCGCTGGTGGCATACGCCTACACGCCGATGTTTGTTGGCGGAGTGTTTTATCTGCTGCCTTCGCTGTCGTGGCTGGCATTGCTGGCTGGAGCCTATGGTTTGTATCTGCTTTATATCGGCTTGCAACCGATGATGAAAGCGCCCGCCGAAAAACAGACTTCGTATTTTGTAGTCAGTTTGATAGCAACGGTGGCTGTAGCGGCAGTATTGTCAATTGTATTGGCTGCCGTTTTATTGCGAGGAATGTTTTACGGAGCATTTTAAATATTGAATGAATCTTATAGATACGCTTGACAGGTATTCAAAATCTGTCAAGCGTATCTATTTTATTCACAATCAAACCTAACAGGTTTCCGAAAACCTGTTAGGTTTGAAATGCCTGTTTGTTAATTTTTGTGTCTGAAAATTTTACTTTTTAAGGAGCGACTAATTCTTAACACGATGCAGGTGTACAATCCAAAAATACATGTGCGCCAAGCCCAAAAAGGTCTTTATGTTTTGTCAGTAATGCAATAAAATCATTTGGAAAATCAGTTGAAACTTCAAAATAATTTCTTTGTTGAGATTTTCATAAAAAAAATCAATAAAATTTTGGCAGTAAAAAAAATATGTTTACCTTTGTGATATTATTTTAATATCATTTTAATTTTAAATTTCAATATCATGAAAAAACAGGAAGAAAAATTTGAAAAAGTAAAACTGTCGGGAATTGGAATGTTAATATTCAATCTCGTGTTTTTGGCTACTGTTATTGTAGCATTTGTCGGGATTCTTAAATCCGACTTTTCGGAAACAATAACTGCGGTTTTGATTACGGCAGATATTATTCTGTTCGTTGTAAACGTTATTTTTTACTGCGGATTTGTTCATATTGAACCGAACGAAGCGCAGGTTTTAATTTTTTTCGGCAAATACGAAGGAACTGTCAAAGAAAACGGTTTTTTTTGGGTAAATCCTTTTTATACAAGGAAAAAACTCACTCTGCGTGCTCGTAACCTTGATGCTGAACCGATAAAAGTGAACGATAAAAAAGGAAATCCCATAATGATTGGGCAAGTGCTGGTTTGGCGCGTTACCGACACTTACAAAGCATCGTTTGACATTGACAATACATCGGTACCAACAGTTACAAATTATGGCACTATCAGCGCTAATCTTAATTCAAAAATGAAAGCATACGAACATTTTGTCAAAGTACAAAGCGATGCGGCATTGCGCTACGTTGCAGGAATGTATGCCTACGACAATAACGACAGCGAAGATGAAAAACTCACTTTGCGCTCTGGTGGCGAAGAAATAAACGACATTCTCGAAAAACAACTGAACGAGCGTTTATCAATAGCAGGAATCGAAGTTTTGGAGGCTCGCGTGAATTATCTTGCCTACGCTCCCGAAATTGCAGCCGTAATGTTGCGGCGTCAACAGGCTGATGCAATAATAAGCGCACGCGAAAAAATTGTGGATGGAGCGGTTGGAATGGTAAAACATGCATTGGAAAAATTGTCGGAAGAAGAAATCATTGAACTCGACGACGAAAAGAAAGCCGCTATGGTTTCAAATCTTCTTGTTGTACTTTGCAGCGACGAACGCGCTCAACCGATAGTAAATGCAGGAACTCTCTATAATTAACAATTACCAATTAAAATTCAAGATATTTTGAATGGAAAATAAAGTGAGCATATAACAAAACAAACAAATAAATATGACAAAAGATGATATGTTTTTTTGCGAAGTGCAGCGGCATAAACCATTGATATATCTTATTCCCTGCGTTGTTATCGTTTCTACATGCAGTAAAAAATATGGGAAGATTCGTTATTGGAAATTATTATTTTTTCCGCATTACTTTTGTTGATTATGTTTTTTCATTTTTTATTTCGTTGAAAACAATAATTAACAATGAAGGAATTTATGTAAAAATGTTCCCGTTTTTCAGAAATATTATGCATGGGACGAGATAGATAAAGCGCATTCAGAAAATATGGAAATATTAAAAAAACTCGGAAAGTTTAGCAGTGATAATTATATATGATATGAGAAAAATGATTTTGATGTATGACGAAAGAAACTAAAAATAAAAGTTTTGTATTACGTATTGATATTGACACAATGAATGCCATCGAAAAATGGGCAAATGATGAATTTCGCAGTGTCAACGGTCAAATATTGTACCTGCTCGATAATGCTCTGAAAAAAAGCGGCAGATTACCCACAAAAAAGAAAAAAGAAAAAGATAAATGAAAAATTATTATTCGTACAAAATCAAAGCAAATTATGTTTTAATAGTTGAAGATAATGGATGTATTGTTGAAATTGCCTTCGACAAAAGAAAAATCAACGGAACCGAAAAGGAAACAGACATAATAAAAAAGGCGGCAATGCAACTTGAAGAATATTTTGCCGGAAAACGCAAATCGTTTGATTTTCCAATAAATGCGCAAGGCAGCGAATTTCAAAAACGAGTTTGGACTGCATTACAAACGATTCCATACGGCGAACTTCGTTCATACAAACAAATTGCCGAAAAAATCGGAAATCCGAAAGCATCCCGCGCCGTAGGAATGGCAAACAACAAAAATCCGTTGCCGATAGTTGTTCCATGTCACAGAGTTATCGGCTCAAATGGAAAACTGGTTGGTTACGCTTACGGACTCGACATGAAAGAATATCTCATAAACATTGAAAAAACCAACAGTTTACTGCAAAAGTAAATTTATGATTTCGTCGTAATATTCAATTGCCAGTTTATTGCTGTCGCGCAATGTTTGCAATGTTTTTACAAGTTCTTTTTTGCTTTCGATATTATCGCTGCTGCCCGAAGTTATAAGTTTCAACAATTGATAATGTTCATTGTCGCTTATGTCTTTGTTTTTACTCAATTCGTTGATTTTGTTCAGAAGCGTGTTTTCCGTCATTTTCGCAGGCGTTTTTTCATTTTCAATATTTGCAGGTTTTTCGGTTAATATTTGCTTCGGCTGCTCTTGAACTTTCCTGTTTTCAGTGTCTTTTTTTACAGCAATATTGAATTTTTGAGGCACTTTGCCTTTTGCAATTACTTCGCCATATTCAATTGCAGACGCAATTTCACAGTCCAGTATCGTTTCTTCTTTTCCATAACCTAATGATGCAATAACTTTTTTCTCTTTACTTTCATTGTCCTTTGTTGTTGTAAAAAAATGAATTATAAACATTTTATAACTGTATTTCGTATCTGCTCCGTCGCCTCCGAGAAGTCCGAAAACATGCCGAGGTTCATAAATATAAGTAAATCTACCTGCTTCATTTTTAGGAACTCCAAGCATAATTGTATCTCCTTTTGCGAGTGTTATGCCGTTATTAAGTTGAAATACATTTTTTTTCAACACCCCTTTGCTGTTTGTCTGTGCGAAACTTTCAAAACAAATCAGCATAATGCCTAATAATAAAATTAATTTTTTCATATTCTTTGTTTTTTACTGTTCAATTTCATCCGAATAATATGCCTTTGGCAGTTCGCGTAAATTGTATTGCGAAGCCATTACTTCGCCGTAGGCGCCTGCCGAGCGTATGGCGAGAATATCGCCGCGTTGCGTTTCGTTTACCGGCTCATTTTTTGCAAAACAATCGCTTGATTCGCAAATTGGACCTACAACGTCATAAATCTTTGCGTCTTTTGTTGATGTAAGATTTTCAATTTTATGATATGCCTGATACAGAGCCGGACGAATTAAATCGTTCATTCCGCCGTCTGCTATTACAAAATTTTTCTGACGTCCATTTTTTACGTAAGTAACTCGTGTAATAAGACTTCCGCACTGAGCAACAATCGAACGCCCAAACTCAAAATGCAGTTGCTGTCCGCTGTGCAAATTCAGATTCTTATTAAAAATTTCAAAATACGACTTGAAATCTACAACCGGATACATGTCAGGATTTTGATAATTAATTCCCAAACCGCCGCCAACATTAAGATGAGGAAGTTTTATCCCAAAGCGTTCAAATGTTGTCTGAATTTCGTTAACCCGTTTGCAAAGCGTTTCAAAAACTTTCATGTCAGTAATTTGCGAACCTATGTGAAAATGAAGACATATAAGATTTACATTCTTCAATAATTTTATCTTTTCGGCAACTTCATCAAATTGCCATTCGCTTATTCCAAACTTGTTTTCCTCAAGTCCTGTTGTTACATATTCGTGAGTATGAGCGTCAACATTAGGATTGATGCGTATGGCAATGTCGGCGGTCTTAGCTTTTTTCTCTGCAAGATGATTTATATTTTCTATTTCGGGCAGCGACTCGCAATTAAACGTAAATATTCCCAAATCCAGCGCCGTGTTTATTTCCCTGTCGGTTTTCCCAACTCCTGCATAAGCGATATCTTTCGGATTAAATCCACATTCTACGGCGCGTATTATCTCGTTTGCACTTACGCAGTCGGCGCCAAATCCCGCTGCGCTTAACAGTTTCAGAATCTTATGATTTGAATTTGCTTTTAGCGCATAATGAATCTTATAACCGAACCTGTCGGCTTCGGCAATTGCTCTTTGCGCTGTTGTTTCCAGCAGTTCGATATCGTAAAAATAAAATGGCGTCTGTATTTTCTTAAATTTTTCAGTGAGAGTTTGGTTTAGCATTTTACGAATTTTAAAATGTTTTATTGTTATTATTTAATTTTATGTATTTTTTACTTACAGTTTATTTTCCAATCGTTTTCTGTGATATTGTTTTATTTTGTCTTAATTTTCTTTCGACATTGCAAATGTACATATTATTTATAAACCAACAAAAAAAATCTGATATTCAGACATACAATTCAACAAATAATGAAAATTTGTTGATTCGTTTATTCGTTTATTCGCTTATTTGTTGATTTGTTGAGTTGAAAAACAGACAAATAAACAGTTTTTTCTTTCTTTGTGTTCGTCATTGCGAACGAAGTGAAGCAATCCAGAAAAATAAACGATGAATAATATTCTGGATTGCTTCGTCGCTGCGCTTCTCGCAATGACGAACACAAGACGACAGCACGTCATTGCGAGGAATGAAATGACGAAGCAATCCAGCCAATCCAGAAAAATAAATAGTAAATAATATTCTGAATTGGCTGCGCCGAGCTCGTAAACTCGGTTGCTTCGTCGCTGCGCTTCTCGCAATGACGTACTGCCTACTTTTATGTCAAAACAAAATTGATAGAAATAATGTCGTATTATTGCTGATTTTTTTATTTTTAAGGAGAGAATAATTATCAGTTATCCATTGTTTTTTAATATTTCCTGAAAAATTTTTTAACATCCAATTTATATTAAAGCCACAGGTAAATCGCATGAAAGCAATATATTATAAATCATATCAGCA
>JAISYZ010000222.1 GCA_031269545.1 Prevotellaceae bacterium | reverse complement strand
GCTGGATAGCTGTCAATTCCAGTTTCTTTATCTTTCCCATTGCTTATCGTATTTACTGTAACAGAATACAAAGAAAGACTAAATATTTGATATAAACTAATTATGAACATTTACTTAACGATGATAATACAGTAAGAAATATTGTAAATATGATAGACAGAGCATGTAAAAATCCCGGAAAATATAAAACCGATGAGGAAAAATTTCTGTCGTTGAGCAAATCAAAGAAAGAACCGATAGAGCAATTTATAGTTTCTAACAGTATCTCGCCCATTGAACCATCATCGGTAAAAAATGATGAAGTATCTTTCTTTTTAAGAGCAAGACCTTTAAGAAAAAAAATAGGATATTCGTTATTCACAGGCATATCGGTGAAAAAAGTAAATGATTGCCTGTTTTTATTTCTGGATGGTCAATTGATAGGTTTAGGAACGGCAACTACAGGATTTTTGGTAACTGTGCCAAGAGAAAAAGTTTTGGGAAGACATATTCTTTCTTTGCACAGTTCTTCATTTTCAATATTAGAAACTTCAATAGATGTGTCAGCCAAAAATTATTATTTAATGGATTGGGATGATAAAAAAACTATTGATATTGTAAATTGAATATTAAAAAAACATTTGCAAATCAAGCGTTTATACAGTTAATGTACAACATAAGAGCGGATATTTAAGAATATCCGCTGTTTTTTGCATAATTACATGTTTTATTGCCAAAATACAGTTTTAAACAACTTTTGTTATGCAGTACATAACAAATGATAAATTATACACTTCGTTAATATGTATTTAATTAATCACATTTTTCCATGTCGTCAATCATTCGGATTATTCGCATGATTTCGGCAATGCTCCATGCTTGCGATATTGAGCCTTCGGGCGCCTGCGGAGGATCGCCGTCATACAGTTCGCATATTGATGCTATTCCGTAAGTTGTCATATCCTCTTCGAATGAGTTGATAATTTTTTTTGCCGTAGCAATAAAGCCTTTACCGTGAAGTTTGAAATTTCCTTCGACATAATGTCCAAGCAGCCATGGCATTGCTGTTCCCTGATGATGCGCAAGATCGCGTTCTGCCTGATTTCCTTCATATCTGCCTTTATACAGAGGATTTTTAGGCGACAACGTGCGTATGCCTTTGGAAGTAAGCAATTCGTGTTTTACTGCTTTCAAAATCTTTTCTTTCACTTCGTCGCTTATCGGACTGTATTGAAGCGATGTTGCAAAAATCTGATTTGGACGTGTAAAAATATTTTGTCCGTTTTTATCAACATAATCTGCAAGATGTTGACGCTGTTCGCACCAAAATACAGGATAAAAATTTTCTTCAATCAGTTTCGTTATCGGCGTCCATTGTTTTGCAAATGCCTTGTTGTTATTTTCCTGTGCAAGTTCTATCGCAAATCGAATTGCATTATACCAGAGAGCGTTTATTTCAACTGCATATCCTGCGCGTTGTGTAACGGGTTTTCCTGCGATAATTGCGTCCATCCATGTAAGCGCTTTTCCTGTTTCTTCCTGCCACATTAGTCCGTTTTCGTGAATTTGTACGTTCGATTTGCCTTTGAGATATGCATCGAGTATTTCAATTATTTTTTTGCCGTACGATTTCCATATTTCGGCGCTTTCGCCTGTATGATTTTTGTATTGTTGAACAGCCCAAATATACCACAAAGGAACATCGATTGATGTATAAATGAATGCTCTGTGCTGTTTTTCGTTTGTAAACGAGCCGTCTTTAATATTTTTGGTTGCGTTGTCCAAAATTGTTTTGCATAACTGTGCGTCTCCTGTTGCGG
Source organism: Prevotellaceae bacterium (assembly GCA_031269545.1). GTDB lineage: Bacteria > Bacteroidota > Bacteroidia > Bacteroidales > UBA932 > JAIRKV01. The sequence goes on along the minus strand of JAISYZ010000222.1, from coordinate 2,787 downwards.
CGAGAGTCAGTCCGGGCAACGAAACGAACATATCCAAGCCCCAATATCCGAGCCATGGATAACCTGCTACGATTTCGGTATTTTTTCCGGACTGTATTATAAATTGCTGCGAAGCGTTTTTCAAACATGCCAGATAACTGTTTTTGGGTGGACGCTCGGCAATATTTTTTTCAAAATATCGTTTCAATGCAGACGGATTTTCTTCTTTGACAGATGCCGAAAATATTATCGATTCGCCTTTCTTTACAGGAACTTCAAAATATCCCGGGACAAACAGATCTTCGTGATATTCGTAGCCGCGCTTACATTCTTCATTGTATTCCACGTTATAATACCAGTCGGGAGTCGGTATAAATTCGTTTTTTTTGTTCAGTTGCATGCGCAGCAATGGATAATCGGCATAAAGTTTTGTTTCTATTCCGTTGCTGATATTGTTGTATTTGGCATTTGCATACAAATTTGCCTTGCTGAGTTCGTGAATTTTTCTGAATGCCAGAAATGGTTTCAACCTCAACACAGTAGGCGAATGAGCATCGAGCAGGGTGTAACGTATCATCAGTTGATTTCCGTGATGAATCATCAACAATTCTTTTTTGAATAACATTCCGCCCACACGATATGTTATTGTAGGTGTTGGCTCGTATTCAAATTCAACAATATACTTGTGCCCGCGCGGTTCGTACTTTCCCGGATAGCGATGTATTCCGAGATTAAAGGTTTTTTCGCGCTGTATTAAAGTTTCGTCAAGCGAAGATAACAATACATGATTTTCGCCGCCAAATTCATCAATGGGACATATCAGCAAACCGTGATATTTTCTGGTATTGCAACCAACAATTGTCGTACTCAAATAACCGCCATTGCGATTTGTACTTAGTATCTCTCTATTCAACGAATATTCGAGATTTACCAAGGCATTTTTATCAAATTTAAGATAACTCATAGTTTTATCAAGTTTTTAATATAAAAACAATTAATAAGATTTTGTGCGAAGATAATAAAAATTTAATAGATGATATGAATTTTGATAAAATAATTTTATTTTGTGAAAAGATTTTTGATTTACCAAAAACTTATACGGAGGAAAAACCTTACGAAAGTTTACTCATATTCGGCTTATCCAATCCAGAAGTTTTAATTTCACATTTTTACACAAAGTAAAGTATATTTTTTATTTCCTTTCATGCTTGTCTTTTTTGAGATATTCTTTTGTCGCTTTCATAATTTTCGGCGACAGAGCAATAGTTCCTATTATTGTGCAATAAGCCATTAATCCGTACATTGTGTCTATAAAACACACTACAAGTTTAACAGAACCTATCGCTGCTAAAATCAACGTCAGGACGTAAATATAATTGTAATATTTTGCACGTTTTACACCGAATAAAAACGAAGCACATTTTGTGCCGTAGTATGACGATGTAAATAATGTAGAAAAGGCGAAAATCAAAGCAGCCACAAGCAAAATATATTTTCCCGCATAAGGTATTGCCGTGTCGAATGCAGTAAGCGTTATTGTAATTCCTTTCACATCCGAACCTGCAAACTGTTCCCAGACGCCTGTAACCAAAACCGAGATGGCAGTAAGAGTACATATTAATATTGTGTCGATAGACGGTTCAATCATTGCGGCAAAGCCTTCGCGTATCGGTTGAGGATTTTTTGATGCTCCGTGCGCCATCGATGCTGTTCCGACTCCGGCTTCGTTGCAAAATACGCCTCTTCGCACGCCCATCAGTATCAGCGCGCCCAAAGTTCCGCCCGAAACGGCTTCGCCTGTAAAGGCATCTTCAAAAATCAATTGAACAGTAGGAATTATATTATGGCTGTATTTTATCATAATAATCAAGACCGCTGTGAAATAAATTACGACCATAGCAGGAACCATTGCAGCCGCCACTTTTCCTATACGTTTAATACCTCCGAAAATGACTATCGACACTATTATGCATATCAAAACGCCAATAATGAAATTCGATTTTATTCCTGTTTCAATTCCCATAGGAGCAAGAAATCCGCTGCTTATAATTTCGGTAAGTTGATTTGCCTGAAACAGACATAAACAACCTCCCATGCCGCAAACGGAAAATATTACGGCTAAGGGTTTCCATTTTTTGCCAAGTCCCTGTGTTATGAAATACATCGGACCTCCCTGTAATATTCCTGCGCTGTCTTTCCCTTTGTACATGACGCTTAATGAGCAGGTGAAAAATTTTGTCGCCATGCCTGCAATTGCCGTAATCCACATCCAGAAAATCGCTCCCGGTCCGCCCATTGTAATTGCTACCGCAACGCCCGCGATACTTCCCAATCCGACAGTCGCTGCTATTGCTGTTGACAGCGCTTGAAACGAACTTATCTGTCCATGCTCGTTTGAGTTTTCAGAATCATATTTACCGCGTAATACCTGTATGCCGCGATTGAAATACCGAAAAGGCAAAAATCGTGAATATACAAGAAAAAAAATACCGCCGCCAATCAACAACGCCAATAAAGGATAAGACCATACCATAGCGCTTATTGCATCAATTAATTTTTCGAACTGTTCCATATAAATTTAAAAATATTTAATTGTCGGCAAAATTACGCAAAAGTTTTTTAAAGTTGAGAAAATTTGTAAAAAATGTTATCGCAAACCTGAAATAATTGACAATTATACTTTATACGTTATATAATGTACCCCAATTTTCGGACAGCCATTAAAGACAAAAAAAGTATAAATTTGCAGCATGAAAAGTAAGCGAAAATTTACGAGTGCCTTTAAGGCAAAAGTGGCGATAGAAGCCT
>JAISYZ010000156.1 GCA_031269545.1 Prevotellaceae bacterium | reverse complement strand
TGCAGTACGAATTTCTTCCCAATCTAACTTTCTTCCAATTCTATTGAGCGCTTCATTTTGCAAATCTTTCTCTGTTATTTGAAAAATTATATTTTTATCCATAATTATTCATTCAGTTTTGAAATTGTCAGTATGATTATCTAAAAAATACTCAACCAATTGCGGAATAAACTTGCCTTTGTATGGGTGCAAACGATGAACGTGTTTTGTGGTTTCCGCCTCTTTGTATTGCTCAAACGACAAAGCCCAATTTAAATCTTCACCCAATTTGTCCTTGAAATAGCCTTCGCGCGAAGTCAAAAATTTAGCGTAGTAATTTGCCAATTCAGCCTGAGATACCTGCGCAGAACCGTTTTCGCCGATTTTGCGAATCAGTCCGTACTGTATTAAATATGCAATGTTTGAAGTGGTTACATTTTTTCCAATATAACCGCTTGCCCATTCACTGGCTTCTTTTATTGTCAATAATCCATGCATTAATGTCAAAATCACATATAATTTATTTTTTCAATAATCTCCAAGTGTTTCGGGCAGTTGGGCGAGGGCTTGGCGGGTTTGTTCTTCGCTTGGCGCTTTGCCGTGCCATTTGTGTGTTCCCATCATAAAGTCAACGCCTTGTCCCATTTCGGTTTTCATTAAAATAATTATAGGTTTGCCTTTGCCGACAAACGATTTTGCCTTTGCAAAGCCGTCTATCAGTTCTGCAATATCGTTGCCGTTCAGTTGTATGACTTCCCATCCAAAAGCGATAAATTTTGCAGGCAAATCGCCAAGCGAAAGCACGTTATCAACAGTTCCGTCAATTTGTTGTCCGTTGTAATCGACAGTAGCAATAAGATTGTCTAATTTTTTTGCTGCTGCGAACATTGCAGCTTCCCAAATTTGTCCTTCCTGCAATTCGCCATCGCCGTGCAAAGTAAAGACAATGTTTGTGTCGCTGTTCATTTTCTTTGCAACCGCAGCGCCGCAGGCTACGGAAAGTCCCTGCCCCAGCGAGCCTGAAGCAATTCGCACGCCTCGAACGTAATTTGTAGGATGTCCTTGAAGTTTTGAATGTAATTTGCGCAGCGTTCCCAATTCGTTTACGTCAAAATATCCGGCGCGAGCCAGTACGCTGTACCAGACAGGAGCAATGTGTCCGTTCGAGAGAAAAAACATATCCTGATTTTTTCCATCGGTTGTAAATGTTTGCGGTGAAGCATTCATGACGTTAAAATAGAGTACCGTCATAAAATCGGCGCAACCGAGCGAACCGCCGGGATGTCCCGACTGTGAAGCAAAAATCATGCGTATAATGTCGCGTCTTACTTGGGTTGCAATGTCTTGAAGTTGTTTAACATCGTTCATAATTGTCATTTATTAGAATTAAAAGCATTACAAAGATAAAAAAGAATTATTATAAAATGATTTTTCAACATTTAATTATTGTTTGCAAATTGTTTAATGCGCTGATAATGATAAATATTCATGTTTTGTGATTTTGTCCCAAGAGGTTTAGAAAGGCTCGTAAGTTATGTTTATTCTCTGTTAAAAAACGGGAAATGCATATTATACGTTCTTTGTAATGATTTTGATGTGAAATTTTCCGAACAGGCTACTACATTTTTCTTATTGTTGTATATTCTGCAAGCATTATCAATGCATTGCGGGCATCGTTTTGAGGAAATTTTTCGAGCAGATTTATTGTTTTTTTACAGAAATATTTCATTTTTTCTTCGGCATAGACAATTCCCTGATGCTTGCAGGTAAATTCTATTATATCATCAATAAATTCAGGGTTTTCGGTACAGTTTTTTAATTTTTCGATTATCGTTTTCTGTTCGTTTTCGGTAGCGTTTTTAAGTGCATAAATCAATGGCAAGGTTAACTTATGCTCGCGCAAGTCGTTTCCGTACGATTTTCCTGTTTTGTTTTCTTTGTCAAAGTCTAAAATATCATCTCTGATTTGAAAAGCCAGACCGATGTTTCGTCCTATTTCGGTCATTTGTTCTATTACTGCATCGCTGGCTCCAACCGATACCGCTCCGAAACGTGTACATGCACTTATAAGACTTGCCGTTTTCTTATAAATCACTTTCAAATAATCTTCTTCGGTGGTATCCATTGTCATTGACTTTTGTATTTGCAGCAGTTCGCCTTCGCTGAGGTGTTTCACAATTTCGGTTGCCGTAGAAATGACATCGTATAATTCGTTTTTTGTAATAATATCAAGGGCTTTTGCAAGCAGATAATCGCCGACAAGCACAGCAATCTGCGGCGACCACTGCGATTGTATTGTCGGGATTCCGCGCCGTATCTCGGCTCCATCTACAATGTCATCGTGAATGAGCGTTGCCGTGTGCAATATTTCCATCGATTGCGCCGAAATATAAGTTTTTTTGCATATTTCGCCGTTCATCTTTGCCGAAAGCAAAATAATTATCGGACGCAACAGTTTCCCTTCATAATTAATAAGATACTGGTTAATATCATCGATGGCAAATTCGAATGATTTAAATTCTTCGTTGCAAAACTGTTTAAATTGAGCAAGTTCGGCGGCTATTGTTTTTTTTATATCTTCGAGAATGCAATCCATATTTGATTTATTTAATAATGATTTTATGATCAGACAACTGCAAATTTTATTGCATCGCTGTTCCAAGCCGCCGAATTGTCGATAGCATCAAGAATCTGCTCGGGCGTATCAATAAATTTCCATATATCAACGGATTGTTTGTTCATAAAATTTTCGTCAATCATTTTAACAAGAAACGCTTTGAGATGATTGTAAAAACCGTTTGTGTTGAGGATAATGATTGGTTTTGTAAATTTGCCAAGCCGTTTCAGCGTGATAACTTCCATTAATTCTTCGAGAGTTCCGCATCCGCCGGCAAGAGCGACTATTGCATCTGCATTTTCTATCATTCGTTTTTTGCGTTCGCGCATGTCGTCAACAACAATCAGTTCGTTGAGCGCTTTGCTGTCCCATTCCACCGCTCGCATAAATTCGGGAATAACGCCGACAGCATATCCTCCGTTTTTTGCCGATGTTTCGATTATTGTTCCCATCAATCCATGCGAGCCGCCTCCGCAAACAATCACGTATCCTGCTTTTGTCAGTTCAAGAGCGATTTTTTCGGCGGCGTCAAAGTGCGCTTTATCAATGTTATCGCTTGATGAACAAAATATACAAATTCGTTTAACCATCTCTTTCAAAAAATTACGCAAAGTTAGCATAAAAAACGGAAATTTGATAATTAAAATAATAAATCGGTCAGGTAAACAGTATTCTGTAATTGACAATTATCTGTTTCGTTATTCATTATATTGTTTTTAAACCTGACAGGTTTAAAATGGCTGTTCATTAATTTTTGTATCTGCAAATATTGTTTTTCAAGGGCTGACTATATCTATTTTCAATTCAAAATGGCGGTTTTTATACTTCGTCAGGTATAAAATCATTGCAAAATATTAGCATTTTCTCAATGATTTTTAACTAATCATAAAAAATATTTCATTATTTTTGTATTTTGTATAAAGACATAATAATGTAAAAAATAATAATAAAGTATCATGAAAAATTTATTTCGCAACATATCAATAATAACAATCATGCTATGCGGGACATTGAGTTTTGCACAGCAAAATCCTGTAACTTGGAAAACATCAGTAGCGCAAACGGAAGATTCCATTTATCAAATAATTTTTGAAGCTGATATTGAAAATCGCTGGCATTTGTACGATATTGGTCCTTACGAAAATGGTCCAAACGCAACGGTATTTACATTCGATTTACCCGCAAATGCAAGACTAATCGGCGGGATTGAAATGATTGACAAGCCTTTCAAAAAGTTCGATGACATGTTTGGAATGGAAATCGGATTGTTTGAGAAAAAAGCGCGATTCAGTCAGAAAATAAAACTTTCGGGCGACGGCGCAACCATAAATGCCAACGTAGAATGGATGGTTTGCGATGACAAACAATGTCTTCCACCAACAGACGAAGATTTTACGATAAACGTTGGAACAAAAAGCAGCACAACAATATCGAACCCTGCTCTTTCAAATACAGTTGAAACGGAACAATCTCAAATTACGGATGAAAACCAAGCCGACAAAGACAAATCGCTCTGGGCTTATATTATCGACGCAATTTTATGGGGACTGATTGCAATTCTTACTCCATGCGTTTTTCCCATGCTTCCGATGACTGTTTCGTTTTTCATGAAAGGCTCGAAAAACAGAGCAAAAGGCAAAGCCGAAGCGTCAATCTACGGATTTTTCATAATTCTGCTTTACACATTGCCGATAGCCGCCATTATTTTGATTATAAGGACTATTGGCGGAGACGACACAACAGCAAGTATTTTCAACTGGTTGTCAACTCACTGGTTGCCAAATACAATATTTTTCCTTGTTTTTGTAATTTTTGCAGCATCGTTTTTTGGAGCATTCGACATAACACTGCCAAACTGGATGGTAAACAAAAGCGACAAAAATGCAGATAAAGGCGGAATGGTCGGAATATTTTTTATGGCTTTAACTCTTGTACTTGTTTCGTTTTCGTGTACGGGACCAATTGTAAGCACAATAATAATAAAAGCATTTGCAGGCGAATTTTGGACTCCGATAGTTGTAATGCTCGTATTTTCTACTGTTTTTGCCTTGCCGTTTATTCTTGCGGCGCTGTTTCCCTCAGTATTAAATAAATTGCCAAAAAGCGGCGGCTGGCTTAATTCGGTAAAAGTTATTCTCGGATTTGTCGAAGTTGCATTAAGTTTAAAATTCATTGGAACTATTGATCAGGCTTACCATTTACATATTCTCGACCGTGAGATTTATCTTGCAATATGGATTGTTGTATTTTCGTTGATGGGATTTTATCTTTTGGGCAAAATAAAATTCGCTCACGACAGCGAAGTCAAACATATTGGCGTTGGACGTCTTACGCTGGTAATCATAACTTTCAGTTTTGTCGTTTATTTGATTCCCGGAATGTGGGGCGCTCCACTGAAAGCGCTTTCGGGTTATCTTACGCCACTGACGACTCAGGATTTTATTGTCGAATCGCAAAAACATGTATTACAAGTGAATGATGAAGGAAAAAACGTAAAACACAGCGAATTTTTACATCTTCCTCACGGACTTAAAGGATTTTTCGATTATAAAGAAGCAAGCGAATATGCCCAAAAAGTCGGAAAACCTTTGTTTATTGATATTACCGGACACGGCTGCGTAAACTGTCGCGAAATGGAAGCCCGCGTTTGGTCGGCGCCCGAAGTGCTTGATATATTGAATAATGAATACGTTATCGTTGCGCTTTATGTTGACGACAGAAAAACATTACCCGAAGACGAATGGATTACCACCGAAAAAGGTAAAGTACTTAAAACGCTCGGCAAAATAAATTTCAATTTTGTATTCAATAAATACAGTGCAATATCGCAACCGCACTATGTTTTGGAAGGACGCAACGGCAAAATTCTCGTGCCGCCGCGCAATTACGATTTGGATGTAAACGGTTTCGTACAGTTTTTGAAAAGCGGCGTGGAAGCATACAATAATGATAAAAACAAAATCGAAAATACTATGAATCTCAATTTGCAGGTTCATTAAAAATGAAAAAGATTTAGAAAAATCAAAAAAGAATGGATACAGGAATAGTCGTAAAACACACAGGCATTCAGTATGTAGTGCGGCTTGACGAAAACGGCAGGCGAATAAATTGCACCTTACGCGGAAAATTGCGTTTGAAAGAAGACAAAACAACCAATCCCGTTGCAGTAGGCGATATTGTTGATGTTGAAGTTGATGAAAATGAAAAGTCGGGAATAATCATAAATGTTCATCCGCGCAAAAATTATATAATTCGCAAACCGTCAAATCTGTCGAAGCAGGCGCATATTGTTGCTGCAAATATTGATACGGCTTTTCTCGTTGTTACCCTTACTTTGCCCGAAACCAAACTTGAATTTGTTGACAGATTTTTGCTGACAACCGAAGCATATCATATAAATACAATAATAATTATCAATAAAACAGACCTGTATAAAACCGAAAACCTGCAAAATGCCCTCGCCGAATTTAAAGATATTTACAACAAGGCAGGCTACGAAATATTGGAAATATCGGCAAAGGAAAAAACCAATATCGACAGACTGAAAGAGAAAATGAAAGATAAAGTTTCCGTATTTCTCGGCAACTCGGGCGTAGGAAAATCGACATTGATAAATTGCATGAACTGTTCGCAAATCGCAAAGACAGGGAAAATTTCGGACGCTCACAAATCGGGAATGCACACGACAACTTTTTATGAAATGTTCAATCTTAATTTTGGCGGATATATCGTTGACACTCCGGGACTTAAAGGCTTCGGACTGATAGATGAATTTGAAAAAAACGAACTGTATCATTTCTTTCCCGAAATTTTTAAATTTTCAAAAAACTGCAAATACAATCCATGCTCGCACACGCACGAACCGCAATGCGGCGTTAAGTTTGCAGTCGAAAACGGAGATATTGCCGCTTCTCGATATAATAATTATCTGAAAATTCTTAATACTGAAAATACTAAATATAGATATTGAAAAATTAAGTGCGAAGATTTTTCGCCTCTTGTTTTTTGTCACTTATTTATAAGTAGCGCAGCGGAGTGCAACGAAGTTAATCCAGAGAAAGTTGAAAATAAAAAAACTTCTGTGTAACTCTTTGTAACAAAAAAATCACAAAGAGTCCGTCAAGCAGCATGTAGCCGCCATTTAAAAATCCGAGTATTGTTATCAGTATTTTCATTTGTCGTTTTTCACTAATTTTCCTGCGAAGCACAAACGTTTAATCAGTCGCTCCTTAAAAAGAATATAAGCCATTTATCAATAAGTAATTAATATTTAAAATCAGATGAGAAAATTGCAGGGTTTTGCGCTTGTGTTGGTTAAAACCCTGCAAATATTTAAAAATTTTCTCATAAAATCATTACACAGGTAATTGTCAATTGAAAATGTCCCGTTAGGGACAAAATGTCGGTAGAAAAATAATTGCCGCCGATATTTTCGCGCGAAGCGCTGCCGATGACATGAAAAACTGTCGGCAACTCGCGCGACATACGTGTATCTGCGTTTCTTTCTACCAATATTCTGTCCCTAACGGGACAATTATTATTCCCAAATCTCTCAGACAAAACATTTATCTCTGCAAAATGACTTTTTAAGGAACGACTATTTATGATTTGTCGGTTTAATTTTCCACGTTTTTGTAAATTTTTTATCCTCATAAATTATAAAAAACAAAAACCGCCGCAATTCGGCGGTTTTTGCATAAATACAAAAAAAAATGAAAAATTAATCTCTTAATTTTGCTGTTAAAAATTCTCTGTTCAATCGTGCTATGTGGCTGATTGAAATTCCTTTGGGACATTCAGCCTGACATGCTCCAGTATTTGTACATGCGCCAAATCCGAGTTCATCCATTTTGGCAACCATTGCTTTGGCGCGTGCTGCACCTTCTACTTTTCCCTGAGGAAGTTTTGCCAGACTCGATACGCGGGCAGCAACAAACAGCATCGCCGAGCCGTTTTTACACGTTGCAACACAGGCTCCGCATCCTACACATGCTGCGGCGTCCATCGATTCGTCGGCATCTTTCTTCGATATTGGAATAACGTTTGCATCCTGCGCTCCTCCTGTGTTTACCGATATAAATCCGCCGGATTGAAGTATTTTGTCAAAAGCGCCGCGATTTACTACCAAATCTTTTACAACAGGAAAACCAGCCGATCGCCATGGCTCAACTGTTATTGTCTGTCCATCCTTGAACTTGCGCATGTGAAGCTGACATGTTGTAACCAGCGTATCGGGTCCGTGTGCTTCGCCGTTGATGTAAAGCGAACACATTCCGCAAATTCCTTCGCGGCAGTCGTGGTCGAAAGCGACAGGTTCTTTTCCTTCGCTTATCAGTTTGTCGTTGAGTATATCAAGCATTTCGAGAAATGATGTATCCGCCGAAATGTTGTCAATATCGTAAGTAACGAATTTTCCTTTGGCTTTGGCATTCTTTTGCCGCCATATTTTTATTTTGAATTTCATGACTGTAAACTTCTTTTTGGTTTTGATCTTTAATCTTTATAATTTCTGGTTGCTACTTTCACAAATTCGTATTTCAACGGTTCTTTGTGCTGTTCGGGCAATGCGTTTTCGCCTTTGTATTCCCATGTCGAAACGTACATGAATTTCTCGTCGTCGCGTTTTGCTTCTCCATCTTCGGTTTGCATTTCTTCGCGAAGGTGTCCGCCGCACGATTCGAATCTGTTTTGTGCATCAAGAACAATCAGGCGTGCAATTTCAAAGTTATCTGCCAGTCGCAGCGCTTTTTCAAGTTCCTGATTAAACTCGTCTGTTGTTCCCGAAACGTAAACATTTTTCCAAAATTCATTTTTCAATTTTTCAATTTCTTCGAGCGCTATTTTCAAACCATTGGCATTACGCGCCATTCCTGCGTATTCCCACATTATGTTTCCCAATTCTTTGTGAATACTGTCAACCGTGCGTTTGCCCTTAATATTCATTAATCTGTTTATTTTTTCCTGAACGGCTTTTTCGGCTTCGGCAAATTCGGGCAAACCTGTATCAACTTTTGGTGACTGAATTTCTGCCGACAGATAATCTCCTATTGTGTAAGGGAGAATAAAATAACCGTCTGCAAGTCCCTGCATCAACGCCGAAGCGCCGAGTCGATTTCCTCCGTGGTCGCTGAAGTTGGCTTCGCCTATTGCGTACAGTCCGGGAACTGTGGTCATCAGGTTGTAGTCAACCCAGATTCCACCCATTGTATAGTGAATTGCAGGATAAATCATCATTGGTTCTTCGTAAGGATTAACGTCTGTAATTTTTTCATACATTTGAAAAAGATTTCCGTAACGCTGTTCTATAACTTTTTTTCCAAGCCGCTGTATGGCTGATGAAAAATCCAAAAATACGGCTAATCCCGTATTGTTTACGCCATAGCCTGCATCGCAGCGTTCTTTTGCCGCACGCGAAGCCACATCGCGGGGAACAAGATTTCCGAAAGCGGGATAACGTCTTTCAAGATAATAATCGCGTTCTGATTCGGGGATATGAGATGCTTTGAGCGTTCCTGCTTTCAAACGTTTCACGTCTTCCAGTTTTTTGGGAACCCAAATGCGTCCATCATTACGTAATGATTCTGACATTAGCGTAAGTTTTGATTGCTGGTCGCCATGTTTTGGAATACATGTGGGATGAATTTGAGCAAAGCAAGGATTTCCGAAAAACGCGCCTTTGCGATAGCATTGAATTGCAGCCGAACCGTTACTGTTCATTGCGTTTGTCGAAAGAAAATATACGTTTCCGTAGCCGCCCGTTGCAAGCACAACGGCATGTGCGCCGTGTCGTTCTATTTCGCCTGTAACCAGATTGCGGGCAATAATTCCACGCGCCTTACCGTTTACAAGAACAAGATCGAGCATTTCGTGGCGGGAAAACGATTTAACGCTTCCTTTTGCTATTTGGCGGTTGAGCGAAGCGTAAGCGCCAAGCAAAAGTTGCTGTCCTGTCTGTCCGCGTGCATAAAATGTACGGCTAACCTGTGCGCCTCCAAACGAGCGATTGTCTAACTGTCCGCCGTAGTCGCGCGCAAAAGGAACTCCCTGCGCTACGCACTGATCGATAATTCCATTGCTTACCTGCGCCAAACGATATACATTGGCTTCGCGTGCGCGATAATCGCCGCCTTTTATCGTATCGTAAAACAGTCGCCAAACGGAATCATTGTCATTTTGATAATTTTTTGCGGCATTTATACCGCCTTGTGCTGCTATTGAGTGAGCGCGGCGCGGACTGTCGGAAATGCAAAATATTTTCACATTGTATCCAAGTTCGCCGAGCGTGGCTGCCGCCGATGCTCCTCCTAATCCTGTGCCTACTACGATTATATCTAATTTTCGCTTATTGGCAGGGCTTACAACTTTAATTGCCGCTTTGTGATTTGTCCATTTTTCTGCCAATGTCCCTTCTGGAATTTTTGAAATTAATTTTTCAGACATAATTTTATTTTTTTTTGTTCTTTAATTTTTTATTATCAGCAACAGTCCAATAAACTTTTAACATAAAAAGTAACTATAACTGCCGCAAAGCCAAGACAAATAAGAGTTGCAAATATTTTTGCCGCAAATTTTAAGCGAGGCAGCCATATTTCGTTGTTCCAGCCTGTTGTTTGCAATGCGCTCCAAAATCCGTGCGAAATATGAAACCATAATGCCGCAAGCCATACAAGATAAACAACAACAAATAGAATATTGCTGAAATAATATGCAATAAAAGCAGAACCCGAAGTTGGTGAAACTGTCGCTTCGCCAAGCGTTACTTCGTGATTTCCCATCAATTCGGCAAACTGCATTTTATACCAGAATTGAGAAAAGTGCAACAGTAGCCCCAAAGCAACAATAAGCCCGATAACAAACATGTTTTGCGAAGCCCACGATACCTGTTTTGGAACTGCGGTTGTTGAATAGCGGTTGCTTCCGCGCGCCTTACGGTTGTAAAGTGTCAGAATCAACGCAAAAAGAATGTGCAAGCCGAATCCGCCTGCCAAAACAAGCGTAGCAATAACAGCATACCAGTTTACGCCGAGAAAAGCGCAAACGCTGTCGTACCATTCGGGTTTGATAATTGCCACAAGGTTCATCGCCATGTGGAACAGCAGAAACAAAACCAAACAAGCGCCTGTAATACTCATTATCAGTTTTTTTCCAATAGAAGATGTAAAAACATTATTCATAAATGTACTGTTTTTTTTTGTTTTTTTGATTTTAAGAGTTTAAATTTCAATCCACAAAAGTACATGATTTTTTTGAATTACATGCAGACTTGTAAAAAACAATTCGTTTTTTTCCGTATTTCGTATGCTGGTATTGCGGAAAGAGCAACGAAAAAACAACCCAGAGTACAATCAAGAATTAAGAAAACGAAAAGGCGAAGATTTTCGCCCTTGGTTTTTTAAGATAACCAGACAGGTTGCCGAAACCTGTCAGGTTTTACTTATTGCTGAACTGTATTTTTTTGATTAAGTGATTATGAAAAAATATTTTCATCTGGTTTTCATTCATAATTGCTTATTAATAAATGTTTTATATTCTTTTCATGAGCAACGATAACTTTGCACAGCAAATAAAAAATCAGGCAACTGTATTTGAAATTGTCTGATTTCTTCGTGTTTAATTAATAAATAATTTCCGAGTGGCTTCGCAAATTAAACTGTCATATCTCTTTTTTCAATTGTTCTACCCAAGCATTTATGCGGTTTTCGGTAAGATTGTCTTCATTGTTTACATCCAGCGGTAAGCCTGCAAATTTATTGTCAATCACCGCTTCCGACGAGTCAAACGAATATCCGTCCGTATCAACCATGCCGATTATTGAGCATCCTTTTTCTTTTACGATGTTATAAATTTTTCCCAAAGCGTCGCAAAACGAATCGGAATAAGCCGAAGAATCGCCGCAACCGAATAAAGCCGCTTTTTTTCCTGCCAAATTTACTGATGCCAATTTCCTTTTGTAATCTTCCCAGTCATCCTGCAAGTCGCCAAAACCCCATGTCGATGCTCCGAAAAGCAAGACATCATAATTTCCAAAATCAACAAATCCCGATGCAACATCATGAACATCAGCCGAAGAAATGTCTAATTTTTCAGCAATTTTTACTGCTATGTCTTTTGTGTTTCCGGTTGTTGAACCATAAAAAATTCCAATTTTACTCATATTTGTTCGTTTTTATGAGTACAAAATTACAGGCTATTTTTGTATGTAACAATCCCCATTTATTGTTATTTTTGTATGTAAATATAACTAAATATTGTTAATATTCTAAAAAAAATGAGAATAATTAGCAGATTTTTTAAAATATATATTCAATAAAAACAGGTTTTAAATTAAATTATCGTTTTAGAAATGTAAAATAAATAGTCAGTCCTTAAAAGCAAAATTTTCAGATACAAAAATTAATAAACAGACATTTTAAACCTGACAGGTGGATTGTATAACATGTGTATTTTGTTGTTTAGACTTGTCAGGCAGGTTGTATCGTTTCAGGCTTTTTTTAACTAAACGCTATAATTTTTTATCATTTTATTTTCTACATTATCAGCAAATTGCACTTATGTTACAAAAAATTAATACGTGAAATTAAAATTTTTTTATACTTTTGCTATGATATTATTGCAATATTCTGAAAAATGATTATGTAATAAATAAATGCAAACAGCATCAAATTATAATAAATTAATAAAACCTGATTTTTATGAAGAATTTTCAAACATTTCAAAAAGTATTTTTTGCAGTATTGTTCTGTGTTGCAAGTGCGACAAGTAATACTGTTTTTGCTCAGGAAGAGCCTGATGATGACGCACGCTACAATCAATATGGCGTGAAAGTAGAACATTTCCCCTTGAAAGCCGAATCGCAAAACAACATTCTTGTTATCGAAAACAAGGAAAAAGGATTTAAATTCTGGCTTGATAACCGTGTGCAGATGGACGGAGCAACCTATTTCGGCATTCCCGATGGATATACAAAAATGTCGGGCGGCGTTTCGTTGCGGCGTGTACGTATGGCTGTAAAATCGCAAATAAACAAAGACTGGTACGGAGAAGTAGATCTTAACTTTTCAAATGGCGTTTTTGAACTGGAAGATGCTATTGTTCACTATACCGGGCTTAAAAATTTTGAATTTTATGCAGGTAATTTTAAAGAAGACTTTTCGATGGAAGAAACAACAACTTCGCGTTATACAACCTTTGTCGAACGCGCAATGGTTGTGTCAACTTTTGCTCCCGGACGCCATGTCGGCATTAGCGCACGCTGGCATCACAACTGGCTGCGGGCTTCGCTGGGAGTTTCGTGGCAACTTGTAGATAATGCAAATACAAGGCTCAATGTAGAAGAATACAACAAAGTTGGCAAAGGAATAGGTCCGAATTATACGGCAAAAGTTGTATTCATGCCTTGGGAATCGCAGCTCGAATACGGCTTGCATCTCGGATATAACGTTTCATACCGTTCGGCAAAGAAAGTTGACGACAACGTTAACGGAACCGAAGCCGATGCTCGCGGATACGAAGGAAACTATTTCAGTACGCGAAACACAACCGGCGTAAACCGAATAAAATATATTTCGGCAGAATATTACGGAGTGAAATACGATATGCTTCACGGTTTCGAGTTGGCAGGATATTACAAAGGATTTCGCTTTGCAAGCGAATACATCCTCGACGACAGCTATATGGACAAAAATTCTGCGATACTAAACGTAAGCCCCGACACTAAACATTTTTGGGGATTTTACGCACAGGCATCTTATCTGCTTTTTGGCGGCGTTCAGCGCTACGACAGCAATCAAAGCGAATTTACGCAGCCTACGCGCGGAAGAAAATGGGGCGATATAGAAATAATGGCTCGCTACGATTATCTGAAACTCAACAGCAGAGATATTTTCGGAGGTTCGGGCGAAAATTATGCGCTGGGTCTAGTATATCACATCAACAACAATCTGAAATTTGTAGTAAATTACCAGTATTCGCACAACGACAGATATGCAAACTACAAAGGCAGAGCCATAATCGGACGCAAAGCGGATGGAACTCCCACGACAGATCCCTATTCGGCAGTCAGCGGACTCGGCGCACGTTTCCATGCCCTGCAATGCCGCATAGAAATAGATTTTTAATTATAATGTGATTCTTAGTATTTTAAAAAATCATAAACCAATGAAAAAGATACTAAACACATTAAAATTTGCAGCAATACTGCTGATTTTGGCAGGAGTTATGATTTCCTGCGGGGAAGATGAAATAAATTCATTAAAAGGCACAAAATGGAAACTTGCAGGCATTGTAGATGTACAAACAGGCAAGTTGACAGAACTTGAACCGAAAGATTGCGAGCAGTGTTATACGCTTGTTTTTGAAACAAATATATTGGCTAAAGGATTTTCTTGTACTCGTTATATCTATGTTGATTTGTCTGATTTTAGAAAATATGTACAAGAGGCTTTTGGAGAGCCATACGATGGCGATCTATTTAGTTCGGCAGTACACAGAACGGAAACATATTCTGTTATTGCAGAAGAACTGAAGTTCTTTTATAGCGATGAATCTAACAAAAAATACTGTTTGCTGTTTAAAAAAATTGAACAATGAAAAAGATATTATTAAAAACAACAGCAATATTGCTGCTGTTGGCAGGAGTAATTTCCTGCGGGGAAGATAAAGATGAAGTAAATTCATTAAAAGGCACAAAATGGAAATTGATTGAATTTGTAAAAGTTTCGGAAGGAACTACTAAAATCCCCGAACCACAATCTGACCAATGTTATTGGATTATTTTCGACAGTAATACAACATTATCAGGATACTCTTCTAATAATGGATTGTTCGGATATTATCAAATAAATACCCAAACATCAACTATGCGAATAAATTCTCTTAGCGGTACTAAAAGAGGTGAATTGTTTGATGGTTATTTCTATTTAGACTGTTTAAGTATTGTGAATTACTTCGAATTGACAGAAACGTCCTTGAAACTGTATTATAGCGAAACAGATTATTTACTATTTAAAATTATATAATATGAAAGCAATAATATTAAAAACAGCAGCAATACTGCTGCTTTTGGCAGGAGGGTTTGCTTCCTGTGAGGAAGAAGAAAGAAATAAAGATAATACATGTTTATTATTGGATAATATCGAAATCTTGTATTCCGACATTCCTCCTGCTTTGTATCGCGATTTGGTATTTATAGATGATACAACGGGTTATGCCATATCCGAAGGTTATGTTGTAAAAACTACAGATGGAGGCAAATGCTGGAATTCTCAATCTTTACCAATCAATACAAATGTCGGAAAAATACAGTTTACAGATGAAAACACAGGCTACATAACTGGCGGAGATAATACATTTGGCGTATTGTTCAAGACCATTGATGGCGGTGCACGCTGGAATACAATCTACTTAAATTCTTTGGAAATTCCATCAGGAATGTTTTTTATAAACAACGATACGGGTTTTATTACAGGCAAAGGTTTGTTTGCCAAAACAACTGATGGTGGTAAAAACTGGATCGACTTGAAAACGGAAGACATTTTTATGTATAATGATGTTAAGTTTAAAAACACTAAAGATGGAACAGTAACCTCAATGAATGGTGTATATTTACAAACCAGCGATGGCGGAGAAACATGGAACAGTTTTAAATACAATACAACAGATCATTTATATAACATTTATTTTGCAGATAATGCGACTTATGTAACAAGCAATGCCAGCAGTATTCTTTTGGATTTAGATAATAACAAGGAAATAATCAGCCTTAAGGGAAGTACACAAAAGTTTGTATTTTTTGACTCAAAAAAGAGTATAGCCGTTTCTCATTATTGGGAAGGCGAAGTTCCAAATGGCATTCTTTTTATTACCGCCAACAGTTGGAAAACTTATTGCAGCAAAGAACTCTCAATGGTGGCTTCATCTGTATTTGCCGCTATAACAAAAATGTCGGAAAGCAAGGCAATGATATTATGTAAGAGATTTCACACAACTGAAGTTATGATAATAAATTTTTAAACATTCACAAATATGAAAACAATAAATTACATTCAAATGATAGTCCTGTCATTATGTATGGGAAGTGCAACAATTTGGGGGCAATCAAAAATTGTTCAGAAAAGAACAGACAATATTAATCATGTGTCTTTTGTGGAATTTGCAAAGGATACGGTTATTCCGTTGAAAAAAGCACCTGATTTATTAAAAAATATTCAATCACAAGTAAAAGAGGCAGATACTTGGAAGGTTTCTAAAAAACGCAATGAAATAAAAGATGAAAATGGTTATCAACATCAATTCTATCAACAGTATTACAAAGGCATCAAAGTAGAAAATGGAGAATTTAGCGTGCACGCAGTAAATGATAATATAGAATCAGTATTGGGAAACTTTGAGGCAGTAGGAGATGTTTCTGTTACGCCAAACCTTTCGGAAAACGAGGCTTTAAAATACGCATTGAAATATATTGATGCAGAAATTTACAAATGGGAAATACCTGAAGAAGAAAAGTTGATGAAAAAATACTTTAACGAATCTTACTACCCTGTAGGAGAACTTGTAATTGTTAAAGATAGACTGAAAACAGATAAAATGTATCGTTTAGCGTACAAGTTTGATATTTACGCACATAAACCAATGAGCAGAAATTATATTTGGATAGATGCAATAAACGGAGAAGTAATTAACATTGAGTCGCGTATTCATTTCAGCAATTCAACAGGAACAGCAGCAACACGATATAGTGGAACTCGGACAATTACGACAGATTCATATAATGGCGCTTATCGGTTGAGAGAAACAAGAAACGGAGTTAATATATCCACATTCAACATGAATCACACAGGCAATTATACTTCTACTGATTTTACCGATAATAACAACAATTGGACTGCTGCAGAATTTCACAATGCCAATAAAGATGATGCTGCTTTAGACGCACATTGGGGAGCAGAAATGGTATATGAATATTTTAAACAAGTACATAACAGAAATAGTTGGAATGGCAACAATGGCGCTTTGTTAAGCTATATCAACGGGAATTTGCCTTTAATTAACAATGAATTTTCTAATAGCGATAATGCTTTTTGGGATGGCAATAAAATAACTTACGGTCAGGGGACTTTTTATCCTCCACTAACGACACTTGATATATGTGCACATGAGATTGGACATGGAGTGTGTCAATCTACAGTTGATTTAGGAGTTTCTGCTACTGAAAAAGGAGCTATCAACGAAAGTTTGAGTGATATATGGGCTGCTTGCGTGGAAAATTGGGCTACAACAGATAAACAAACTTGGTTAATAGGAGAGGAACTTGGTACTCCTATTCGAAGTATGTCTAATCCCAACCAGTATAGTAATCCAGATACATATCAAGGAGACAATTGGTACACAGGTTCTAATATAGATATTTATGTTCACAGAAATAGCGGCGTAGGTAATTTCTGGTTTTACTTGTTATCTCAAGGCGGTACAGGAACAAATGACTTAAATAATGCATATAATGTAACAGGTATAGGAATAAACAAAGCGGCAAAAATTGTTTATAAAGCAGAAACTTCATACCTTACATCTTCTGCAAATTATGCTCAATTTCGCAATGCTACTATTTCTGCTGCAACAAACATATACGGATCAAATTCATTAGAAGTAGCATCAGTAACTAATGCATGGTATGCTGTAGGAGTAGGGAGTCAATATCCTATTGCAATGTTTGGCAATAATAATCCATACATCTTTCAACAAGTAACTTATAATGTTCCGATACCATCAAACACAACCGTAACATGGAGCGGTAGCAGCAATGTAAATATCATTAGCGGACAGGGAACATCGCAGGTTACCATTTCGATATGCAGCGGCAGCACGGCAACATTAACGGCAACGCTTTCTGGAACAGTAAATCAAGTTCTGAATAAAAATATTAATGTAAACGCAGGATATTTTTCTTTAATTGAATATTTAGACCATGTTGACGTTTGGCTAAATAACCCTTATGCAGAGTGTTTTGATTGGGAAATAAGCAATTCTTTTTACAGTAGTGTGATTGGTAGCGGAAAT
>JAISYZ010000209.1 GCA_031269545.1 Prevotellaceae bacterium | reverse complement strand
TCAAGCGTTGATAAAGTTCTATTGGTTTGTCTTTAAAGTTGTACAATAAATAGTTAGAAAAATGTTTTATTCCTGCTTTTGCACTCAAACGAATGGCGTTGTCGTACTGTGGATAGGTGTTCATATCGTCAAAGGCAATACGTAGCGGACGAATTGCAATTTCGCTTAAAAGTTTCGTTTTTTCTTCTGTAAAAAGACGAGCATCAACGCCCTGATTGAAATCTACATAACGCTGTTTTGGTGATTTGCGGAAATGTTTTGTATAGATTGGCAAAATTTCAGGTGCTACTTTCAATAAATTTTCTTTAGTAGTTGTGTTGAAGTTCAATAAATATTTGTCTGACAATAAATTGTAAAAAATTTGTTCTGTGTCGCCGTTTAATCTTTGTAATAATTGTAAATTTAGTTCAAATATTTTTTTTGTATAAGCATTGTCGTTTATTCCGTTTTGTAAATTTTTCAAGGCAATTTCATATTCATTTGATTCAATAATTGTTGCATTCTTACCAAAACCGCAGTCAATAATCTCTTGTATTATTTCTGAAAAACGAGGTGAAGCCAAAACATTGTTATCAAGCAATAATAAATTTCGTTGCTCACCAAAAACTGTGCGAATTTGCTCAATTTTTTCTTTCATTTGTACATACTCACAATATTCTGGTTCCAAAGTAGGAACAGCACAAAACGGACATTTGCGAGTACAACCGCGTGTCATATAACCGTAATAGGCGTTGTTTTCGGGATATTTATACTCAATTTCTTCTAAAATAGAGTAGTCCAAAGGCAGAGTATCAACAATTATATCATTGTCGTTGTCCAACATTTTGGGTTTGTTCAAAAGACCTCGTATTGGTATTATGCCTGTTTCTTCAATAATATCGTCATAAAGCAAAGTCGCAGAAACTCCTCCTACAAAAACATCATTGTTGCTTTTTACAAGTGTTTTAGCAAAATTTATTGTTTCAATTGTGATTTTCCAATAGAAAGTAAACAGCGTTGCAATATAAACTCTGTCAAAAAGTGGCATTTTTTCGTACAATTTGTTTTTATAGCATTTTTTGCTGTCTTCTAATGCGGTTTTTATCAGGTTAGGCGAACTGAATTTTGCAAAATCTATGTTTTCTAAGTCAATTTGTCTGCCCGTTTTAATATAACTAAAAATATTTTCAAATTTTGTATTCCAATTGATAGAATTATCTATGTTTTCTATTTTTTCAATACAATCTTTTGTAAGCAAATTAATCACCAGCGATTTTAAGTTACCTTTAAAAAATGTAACTTTATCGTTGAGTTTTCGGTGATAAGTCGCTATTTTCATTAACCCAATGGGTGGATATTTGTTTTTGTAATTAGGTTCTATTAAAAGTATATTTCTCATTTATTGATTTCTTCTTCAATTTTTTTTATTAGTTCTTCGGCAGTCGCTTTGATAAGATTTTTACGAAGAACAGAAAATACTTTGTCTAAAATGTTTTTTTCTTGTTGAGATATGGTCGGATTTACCACTGTCGTTTTTGTAGTTGTAATAATTTGTGGCTTACTTGGCGTTGATTTTGTAGAAGTAACATTATTATCTTGTTTTGGGCTGAAAACAAAGCCAGATTCTTTGATACTATCACTCAATACATTAAATATTTCTGTATTTGTATCTTTGTACTTATTTAATATACGAGGAATAGAAATTTTGTAATCTGTTACTTTTTTTTCTAAACGCTCTATTTCTGCTGTTACTTTTTGCTTTTTTTGCTTGTCAAGAGTTGGGTCTTTTATGGTTTCTTTGTCTCCTTCTAATTTTTTGTTGTCAGAAATTGCGGAATTTTTTTTGGAAAAATCATAATAAAGAGAGTATAATTTTTTAAATACTTCAATCAATTTTTCAGAGAATTGAGTACATTCTTTATTGTCAATAAAGAAATCTCGTCTTCCATTTGGAATAAGTTCTTTGTTTAGTGCATATACTTCACCAATAAAATATTTATTTCCTTGATGGTGGTCTTTGTGAAAATTGTCTAATCGAGTTTCTAATCCAATTTGTATATTTGATTTTCGCAATCTAATTCCTCTTTCTTTGTTTTCGTTAGGAATTTGCCACATTATTTTGGAAATCCCATACCAACCCCAAAATAATAATTCTTCATTTAAGTAATCTTCAAAAAAAATCACGTCAAGAATTGTTTCATCGGTTGAAACAGCGTTATTTTTATAAATATAATCTTTATAACCTTTGAAGAGTTTATCTGTATTTACATAGATATTATATTCGTCAATAGCAATTCCTTTTTCTCTGGCTTTTTTGTAAATTTTATTTCTGAAAGTAAAAGTATTTGCAAATGGCACAGGTGCAACCATTGATAAATATTCTCTAACTTTTTGAATATCTAACAAATCTTCGTTTGTAACATTTTCCATTGTTACATTGAAATAGTGGGCATTTATGTTTTCACTCTCGTTTAACGAGTAATCTGTGATAATGCTAATTATTTCGGCTGCATCAACTTTTACAGTTTCGTCATTAAAAAGTTCTTTTAAACGCTTCGCGTCCCAAGTCATTCGGCTCTTTTTTTCTTCACCGAAAAAAGAAGTTTCAAAAGTCAGTTTTTCACAATAGCCAAGTCCGCCAAGTCGCCCAATGCCACGAAACCCTTTATCTTCATATTTGTTTTTTGTGGATTGAGCAATATTACCCAAAAGTGGCAAAACCTCGGCTTGTTTTATACCTGTTGCATTGTCTTCGATAACAATTTTCCTTTTTTCTTTATCTATTTGAATATATATAGACGGTTCGTTCTCAGTTTGATACAAACCTTTTTTTTTTGCAATATCAATCTGGTCGGCAGCATTTTGTATATATTCGCGATATACAAAACAAGCGTCGTCGTACATACCAACTGTAAGATTTTCAATGACATTTTTGCCAATTATGGGTTTAAATATTACTGTATTATTCATTTATGCAATATGTTTTTGATTTGAGGTGGAACATTTTCGATATTTTCGTCGTAACCGTGATAAATATTGTTGTGTGTGTGTTTGAAACAGACAAAAGTATGATTTTCTGTATCGTAATTATAAAATTTAGTACCAAGTGAAATGGCATCGTCTAATAAATTTTGCGGAATAGTAGTGTCTGCCAAACGCTCATTATAACAACTCAAGGGATTAACTTTTTCGCCACCGTCATAATGAATGCCTTTGTTGCTATCGTGTTTGGGATTATGCACAAAAATTTTTCTGAAAGTTTTATTGTAACAATCTTTAATTGTTGGATTCTCTGTGCCGTGAATTATAGTTTCGTGTTCTTTCGTTATTGAGTTGGTTGTTTTCAATTTTTCCGTGGCATTCCAACGACTACTAAAAGTGCAAAATATGTAATTTCCTGCATTGTGCATTTCTGAAAGCAAGTATTTCACTTCAATTTTCAGATTGTCGCTAAAATAATCATAACAAATGTTAGGTCTGCTACTAATTGACTGATTATCAGAGATTGTATATGATGCAATTCTATTGTTTGATAAAAATTGTAACGCTCGACGCTTGAAAGTAATCAGTTCAGGTGAATTAGGAATGGAATAAGGAAATTGTCCACGAATCTCGTTCAATAATTCATTTCGAGCAATAAACAACAAATGATTACAACTCTCAAACGCTTGTAAAAAAATGACAAATTCGCTCGCAAGATTGTAATAAGATTCTTTATCTGCATTAAAATCTTGCTCGTTCCAAACAATCGAAGAAATATCCAAAACTACTTTTGCCTCCATGTTTTTATTTGTTTTTATATCTTGCTTTTTTTGCTTGTGCTATAATTATAGCATCTAAATCTTCTGTCTGTTCCACAAAATCAGTTGGAAAAAAGTCGAAAGTTCCCATATCATCTAATTCCATTTTACGGAACAAATGTTCTGCTTCTCGTTGCTCAACAAAAACAAGATTTATTTTTTCTGCTAATTTATTGTCATCTTCCGCAATCCTACGCCTCATTCTTGTAATAAAATGGTCACTGTGAGTTTCAATCACAAACTTTTTGCCTGTCAAAGACAACGAATAAACGAAGTCAAAAAGCATACTTTGAACTTTGGGGTGCAAGTGAATTTCGGGCTGTTCCAAAATTAAAATTCCGTTTCGTGGCATTCTCAAACCCTCAACAACAATAGGTAAAACCTGACTAATGCCAAAACCAACTTGTTTAATAGTTGATTCTACGTCGTAATGATTTACAACTTTTACAATGTAACTGTCTTTGTATTTCTCTGCTTTTATGTCTTTTGC
Source organism: Prevotellaceae bacterium (assembly GCA_031269545.1). Taxonomy (GTDB): domain Bacteria; phylum Bacteroidota; class Bacteroidia; order Bacteroidales; family UBA932; genus JAIRKV01. The sequence continues at coordinate 1,084 of JAISYZ010000209.1, read as the reverse complement.
AAGATTAAAAATATCACAAATCCAATATTTTACGGCATTGCTTAATGACATTTTTTGTAATTCTTTACTTTGAACATCGTAAAATTCAATTTCGTTACTTGCCTCATCTTCAAAAAATTGTGCCGCATATTCGCCTTTTTTGCCAATGCTTTTGTTTTTGCTGTTTGAATCATATAAATCTTTAGGTTCTTCTCTTAATGGTCCAATGTAAGAAATACTGTTAAATGTTTCAATGATAATACTTTGAATCTCTTTTATTTTAATTGCAATAGCCGCAGTTGTTTTGGGATTCTTGTCAATTTCGGGATATTGGGGATTGTCAATTTCGGCAAATAGAATTTGAGGCAAAAACGAAATTGTGCTGATAGTTCCTTGTGCCTGTATTGAACTATAAGCACTTACTAACAATGCACTATCGGAAAAACAATTGTAAATATCGTCTTGTTTTGTAAATTCAACAAAATGTTCTCTTTTAGAATCTTTGTATGTAATTTTTATGTTTGATAAAGTCATTTTTGATTCCATTAATGAATAATTAACTTTAATCAACACATTTTCAATTCCTAAAATTGATGGAAATTTATTTATAAGATACGTTTTGTCAAACTGCAATTCAAAACCGATAGAGTTGTCGGTTTGTTGTTTATATACTAATTTCTCAAAATTGCCAAGTTCTACCCAATTTCCGTCAAAAATCAACGTAGAATTTGCAGATTGCGCTTCTAATGTTTGCTTCAACATCAGTAAAAATTGGATAAAAGAGGTTTTTCCGCTGCTATTTACACCAGAAATAATGTTTATAGAATTAAATTTAAATCCATTTAATTCTCTGATTGTTTTGAAGTTATGTATTGACAGTTTCATTTTTTATAGATAATAAAATAATCTGCAAAGGTAATAAATTTTTATCCTATTACCCATTTTTGAATTGTTTATATAAAGGACGTGGAAATTTAATGTTTAACGGTGAGCGGAAAATCGGATTTTGCAAAATATATTCCCCTTGTTGTAAACGTGTTAGCATTGTCTTGTAGGTCGAAGGCATATAAGTAAAATCAGACTTTGAAATTTCAATTACATTCGT
>JAISYZ010000172.1 GCA_031269545.1 Prevotellaceae bacterium | reverse complement strand
GGCTTTACAACTCGCCTCATCGGGATACATCTCTGTGAAATTCAATAAATTCATATCTTCTTCTTATTTTTTATTTGCAAAGATAATAATTCCAGGTGAAATATTGAGCATGCATTTTTTATAATTATATTTTATCACAGTGTATTTTCACATTGTTGAAATAGTTTTCGTTTGCCTTTATTTTATTGATTGTTTCTACAATCTCATTCCAAACATTATCAAGTTCCTGCAAGGTTAATTTTCCTTTTTCGGTTAGCGAATAATATTTTCGCGGAGGACCTTGTTTTGATTCTTCCCAGCGATATTTTAATAATCCCTGATTTTTTTGTCGAGTAAGAAGCGGATACAACGTTCCTTCCACTATAATCATTTCAGCAGATTTCAATTCCGATATTATTGACGAGGCGTATGCTTCGCCGTTGCGTTCCAGTATGCTCAAAATGCAATATTCCAGAATGCCTTTGCGCATTTGCGATTTTATATTGTCGGAATTTATTGTTATATTGTCGTCAATTATTTTCATGTTTTATTCTTTTATTTTCGTTTATTTGTTTCGGTTGCGGGATATTTTTTTATGTTTTCGGATGTTATCGGCAAGCCGCGCAATTCGAGTTTCTGAACCGATGACAAGGCTTCGGGCGTTACAATCCACAAAATGATATAAACGATTATTGGAAATCCTGTGAAGAAAAGTATCAGCGCAATAAACCGTACAATTGTTACATCAAAATTAAAATATTCGGCAATTCCCGAACAAATGCCTGCAATTTTCTTTCCATCAGGATCGCGATAAAACCGCTGATGTTTTTGACGGAATTTGTTGAATTTGTTTTCAATTTCGCCCATTGCTTTTGAAAACGAATTATCGGTGTGCTGTTTGCCGTTTTTAGCATCGGTTTTCCTTTCGGGTTTTCCCAAAATAGAAATTGCCTGATTCACCAGATTTTCATTAACAACTCTTTCTGTAGTTTTTATTGTTTCCTGAAAAATTTCGGCAATTCGCATTTCTACATCTTCCATTATTTCTTTGGCATCGTTTTTGTCGAGACTTGCTTCAAAATCGTCCAGATAGTCTTTGAGTATTTCGTATGCATCGATTTCGATTATAAAGCAAATACTGCCAACGTTTACAGAGATTACTTTTTTCATTTTTACTGTTTTTATATTAATTTTGATGCAAAGATAAGTATTTTTAATTACTATGCATAACAAGGTAATAAATATTTTCAGTTAAAAAACGTTAATGCTCACAAATATAAGATGTTAAGAAAGTTTTATTGCATTATTATCATAATGTTGCTGTTTTGCATCAAGCGGTTGCAAACTCAACCAAAACGACATCAAAACAACCTGAAATATCAATCTGTTTTATTGATAATCAATTTATGCAACTTGCATTTGTATAGAAGTTTGGTATGAAACATTTACAGTTGAGCCAACCAATGCTTTGAAAATGTCCCTGACGGGACAGCCAGCATGCTCAAACCTTATAAAATATCTGTTTATTAAGTTTTGTATTTTAAGATTTTACTTTTAAGGAACGACTAAATAGTCAATGCTTTAAGGATCTACATCTATTTGTATTTTGGATTGCTTAAGCGCTGGCTCGGTTTGCAAATGCAAAATGCATTGTTGCAGCATTTTTTTCGTTTGAACCAATGAGATTGTTTTATTTATTTTCAAAAGTATGCTGCTTATAAATTCATTTCTGATTTTGTCGATGGCGGGAGATTCCGGACCAAGTACATACTCGCCTAAAAAAGGTTTCATATAATCGGCGATTTTTTGTGCTGTTTGGTTCAAAATATGAATGTTTTTGTGTTTGACGGTAATGTTTATCAGTCGATAAAATGGCGGATAACAGAAATCTTTGCGTTCAGCAATCTGCCGTGCAAATAAATTTTCATAATTATTGTCAACAATATCGCGTATTGTCCTGTTTTCGGGATTATACGTTTGAATTATAACGCGACCGATTTTTTCGCGGCGTCCGGCTCGTCCTCCAACTTGTGTCATAAGTTGAAATGCTCGCTCGTGCGCTCTGAAATCCGAAAAGTTCAACATGTTATCGGCGTTCAATATACCTACAACGCTCACATTATCAAAGTCCAAACCTTTGCTAATCATTTGCGTTCCTGTTAAAATATCTATTTCATGATTTTCGAAAGCGGCAATGGTTTTGACATAAGCCTCGCGAGTTCGCATCGAATCGGCGTCAAATATTGCCGTGCGCGCTTTTGGAAAAATTGTTTTTATTTCGTCTTCGATTTTTTCTGTTCCAAATCCTTTTTTGTTTAATTTTTCGCTTCCGCAATTTTTACATTTTTGATATAAAGCCACCGAATATCCACAATAATGACAATGCAAAGCGTTTTTGTTTTTATGATATGTAAGACTGACATTACATCTTTGGCAATGAGGAATTTCGCCGCAATCATCGCATTGTAAATACGGAGCAAATCCGCGCCTGTTCTGAAAAAGAATAATCTGTTCTTTGTTTATTAATGCTGTAAACATGACATCGAGAAGTTGTTTTGTGAAATGTCCGTTCATTTGATTTTTTGCAAAAGATCGCAAAATACTTACAGTTTCGGCTTTGGGCAACTGCACATTTCCAAAACGTTCATTAAGTTTCACCAAACCGTATTTGTCGGTTTTTGAATTATAAAAACTCTCTATCGAAGGAGTTGCGCTTCCAAGTAAAGTTTTTGCACCGTGAATTTGTGCAAGTACAATTGCAGCATCGCGAGCATTATAAAGTGGAGGAACATCGTGTTGCTTATATGATGTATCGTGTTCTTCGTCAACAATTATCAATCCTAAATTTGAAAATGGCAAAAACAAAGCCGAACGAACTCCTGTTATAATGGAATATTGTTGTTGAAATGTTTTGATACCGAGAACGTTATTGTAAACTTCGACACGCTCGTTTTCGCTGTATTTAGAATGATATAAGCCGACTTTGTTTCCAAAAACTTTTTTCAAACGCACGAGCAGTTGTTGCGTGATGGCAATTTCGGGCAACAGAAAAAGAACCTGTTTGCCCTGCTGTAATTGATTTTCAATCAACTTAAAATATATTTCCGTTTTTCCCGAAGATGTTACGCCGTGCAATAAAACAGTATTTTTTGTTTCAAAGATTTTATTTATTTCGTCAAAAGCATTTTGTTGAGCAACAGTCAATTTATGCAAAGCGTTCGTTTCAATGTTTTCTGTTTCGATACGGCTTGTTTCGACATTTTCAGTTTCAAAAATCTGTTTTTCGATGCAACTGTTCAAAACAGGCAAACTCGTTTTCGACTTGGCAAGCAGTAATGTTTTCGGTATTTTCACAGGATTTGCAAAATCAATATTTTCGGATAGCGACAGATAATAAAGCAACAGTTTTTCCTGTGTTTTTGCTCGTTTCAGAGAGTTTATTTTTTCGTTAAGTTCGTCTTCGTTTTTTATTGTTCTGCTGAGTTTTACAAAGGTTTTGATTTTAGGTTTATATTTAATTTCGATGTTTTCGTCAACACAAATTATTTCTTTTTCGAGCATGGTTTTTAAAATCGGGATTATTGTTTTTCTGCCTGATTTTTTCACAATCTGCTGCAAAGTTATTTTTTTGTTCTGTTCAATTATCGAATATAATTCGGCTTCGCGTTCTGTTACATCAACATTGCAGTCAGAAACGGAAAAATGCGTTTTGCTTTGCAATTTCAATCTGCCTGGCAATGCTACATTCATCACTTCGCCAACGGCGCACATGTAATATTCGGCAATCCAAGTCCAAAAATCAAGTTGCCGTCTGTTTACAGTCGGTTTTTTGTCGATTAACGAAATTATTGGCTTCACCGTAAACGGCTTTGGTTCGTCTTCGTACAATTTTTGGACGATTGCCGAATACATTTTGTTTTGCACAAAAACCACAACGCTGCATCCGATTTCAATATCTTCGATCAATTCGGCGGGAACTGAATATGTGAGATTTTCGGGCAATGCCAGCGGTAAAATTACATCGACATACATATTTTTTTTAGATTTAAATTATTTTCGGATTTAATTTCAATATTTTTTCGGCGACTTTTTCCATCAACCATTTCGGCGTGGACGTAGCGCCGCACACTCCGACGCTTTCGGCATCGGCAAACCATAATAAATTCAAGTCATTTTCATCTTCGACCATGTAAGTATTTCTGTTCACGTTTTTGCAGGCATTATAAAGAATTTTCCCGTTTGAACTTTGTTTTCCGCTAACAAAAATTACAATGTCATGATTTTTTGAAAACGTTTCCAAATGCGGCTTTCTGTTCGAAACCTGTCCGCAAATGGTATTGTGCGATTCAAAAGCAATATTTCCATCTTTGTCTGTTTCAGTCATTTTACGCTTAATTATTTCGTTGATTGTATTAAATTCTTCAATGCTTTTTGTGGTTTGAGCAAACAGCGACACAGGACGCGAAAAATCAACAATATCAAGGTCTTTCGCCGTTTCTACAACAATCGCATTTCCCTCTGTCTGTCCAATTAAACCATTCACTTCAGCGTGATTTTTTTTCCCGAAAATCACTATTTGTCCGTTTATTTTCTTTATTTTTTTATAATTTTTTTTTATCTGTTCCTGCAATTTCAAAACAACAGGACAGGTACAATCAACAATCGAAATTCCATTTTTTTTTGCCGTATCGTAAGTTGAAGGCGGCTCTCCGTGAGCGCGAATCAAAAGTTTTTCATTTTTTATCTCATGCAAACCGTCATGATTAATGCTGTGCAAACCAAGCTTTTCAAGACGTTTCACCTCTATATTATTGTGAACTATTTCGCCAAGCGAATATAATTCTTTATGAGAATTTAATTCGTTTTCCGCTTTCTGGATAGCGCGAACAACGCCGTAACAAAAACCCGATTTATCATCTATTTCGACTGTCATTTTTTTATTGTTTTTTGATTACAGATTGAAAGATTTTTTCAAACCATTGCATTTGCTCATCAATAGAAATATCACTGTTGTCGAGAACTATAGCATCATCCGCTTTTTTAAGCGGACTTGTATCTCGGTGAGTGTCAATATAATCGCGCTCACGAATATTTTTTTCTATTTCCTGTAATGTAACATTTTCGCCGTTTTGCAACAATTCGTTATAGCGTCTAATAGCTCTGATTTCAGGTTTGGCTGTCATAAAAATTTTAATTTCGGCATCAGGAAAAACAACCGTTCCAATATCGCGACCATCCATTACAATACCTTTGTTTTTTCCCATTTCACGCTGTAATGCAACCATTTGAGTGCGCACTTCGGGAATCGTGCTTATTTCGCTCACATGGTTTGAAATTTCAACATTACGAATCTTACTTTCAACATTTTCTCCATTCAAAAAAGTTTCGTTTTTTTTGATATTACTGTTAAACACAAACTTGATGTCAATTTTTTCTAAATTTTCAATAATTTTATCAACATTTAATCCACAATTGCCAATAAAGCCATTTTCAATACAATACAAGGTTACGGCTCTATACATTGCTCCCGTGTCAACGTAGATGTAGCTTAGCTTTCGTGCAATTTTCCCTGCAAAAGAACTCTTGCCTGTTGACGAATATCCGTCAATTGCAATTACAATTTTTTTATCTCTCATTTCAGTAAATTTATTACAAAATACAAAAATACGTAAAAGAATTTGCACATGAAAATTGGGAATAAAAAAAAAAATAAAATAACTTCGCATTAAATTTGCATTAAATTTCAGGTTAATTATGAATATTTTAGTAGTAGATGATGAAAAGAGCATTTGCAGAGCAATGATGGAAATCCTTGAATATGAAGGACATGATGTAATGTTGGCTGAAAATGGAAAGCAAGCGCTTTCTGTTATCAAAGAAAACAGCAATCTCGACTTGGTTTTTTGCGATATTAAAATGTCAGGAATGGACGGTATCGAAGTTTTGGAAAAATCGCAAGCAACCAATGCCGATTTGCCTTTTGTAATGATTTCGGGACATGCAGACATCGAAACAGCGGTTGAATGTATAAAAAAAGGCGCTTACGATTTTCTCGAAAAACCTTTGGATTTGAATCGCGTGCTGATAGCCGTGCGCAATGCAACCGACAAAACTACATTGCTGAAAGAAACAAAAAAACTTCGTAAAAAAATATTTAAGACGGGCGACATTATAGGAGAATCGCCGGCAATTAAAAAAATAAAGGAAATGATAGATCGTGTAGCGCCAACCGAAGCCAGAGTGTTAATTACAGGCTCGAACGGAACAGGAAAAGAACTTGTTGCGCGTTGGCTTCACGAGAAAAGTTCACGAGCAGCAGAGCCTTTCATTGAAGTAAATTGCGCAGCCATTCCATCCGAACTTATTGAAAGCGAATTGTTCGGACACGAAAAAGGTTCGTTTACATCTGCAATAAAACAGCATAAGGGAAAATTTGAACAAGCCGAAAGCGGAACAATCTTTCTTGACGAGATAGGAGATATGAGTCTGTCGGCGCAGGCAAAGGTTTTGCGAGTATTGCAGGAAAATAAAATCTCGCGCGTAGGCGGCGATAAATCAATAAATGTTGATGTCAGAATATTTGCCGCTACAAATAAAAATCTTCCCGAAGAAATTTCAAAAGGAAATTTCAGAGAAGATCTTTATCACAGGTTAAGCGTAATTATCATAAACGTTCCGCCGTTGAGCGAACGAACCGAAGATATTCCGCTGCTTGCAAATCATTTTATCGACATGATTTGCGCGGAACAAAATTCGCCTAAACGCGAAATAGAAAAAACTGCAATTGCCGAACTTCAAAAACTTCCATGGACAGGAAATGTTCGCGAATTTCGCAATGTTATAGAACGATTAATAATATTATGCAATAAAAAAATAACGGCAAATGATGTAAAATTATTTGCAATGCCATTAACTTAAAAAAATAAAGGAATGATACAAAAACTCAAATCATTAGTTCTCGAAAATCGCCGATTGATAATACCATCCATAGGCGCTTTCTTGGTTAAGGAAACCGAAGACCCTCAAAAACGGATAATTTTTTCGTCATTTTTGAAGTATGACGATGGTTTGCTCACAAAATTATTGTGCAAACAGGAAAACATTTCAGAAGAACAGGCAAAACAAATTGTTGATAATTTTGTTCGTGATGTATTGAACGTAATAAATAACGGTAACAACTTTTTTATTCCAAATTTTGGCTATTTCACAAAAAGCAGTCAAGGCGTAATAGATTTTGTTATAGAAAATATAGATGATAAGATTCAAACAGGCGTAACGGAAGAGAAGAAAGAAGAACCCGAAATTCCTCCTTACGTTCCGCCCTATGTTCCTCCTGTTGTAGAAACGCCTGCTTTTGGAAATACAACAGAACAGGCGCCGCTGCAGGATTTTGATTTCTCAAATTTTTATGTTCCGCCGACAAGCAACACGACAGACACGCCGCCTGTACGAGAAAAAAACAGTCATGCAGGATATTGGATTTTGACAATAATACTGATAATCGTTGCCGTATTACTGCTGTTATATCTTTTCAGCAACGATTTCAAAAAAACAGTGAACTCGCTGTTTAGCAGCAAACCGAAAATCGAAGTTAAGAAAGATACGACCACAGTTGTTGCAGATACAACAAAGCAAGTTCAACAGCAAGATACAGTTGTAGCAAAACAGGATGAACCAAGTCAGCAAACAAATCCGGTTTCAACAACTTCATCAGGTACTCCAAACGGTAAATATCAAGTTATTGCAGGATGCTATCTGGAAAGACGTATTGCCGAAAACTTTGCCGACGAACTCAGAGGCAAAGGTTATAATGTAAGAATACCCGATGGCTTGGCAGGAGAATGGACTCTCGTAATCATATTCGAAAGCAACGACAGGGACGAAGCCGAACAGGTAAAAGATTCTTTTGCAGCCGAAGGCTATCCCGATGCATGGGTAAGAACAAAAGTCGGTTATTCGGAAACAGCAAGCCGGCAAACTTCATCGTATTCAAATACATCAAGTACAACAAAGACAACCAATACATCAAGTACAACAAGCAATGCCAGAGGCAGGTATCAAGCAATTGCAGGATGCTATTTGGAAAGAAGTAATGCCGAAAGGTATGCCGATGAACTGAGAAGCAAAGGATTTAATGTTGTTATGCCCGACAGATTGATGGGCGAATGGACTATTTTGATTTTATGCGAAAGCGATGACTGGGATGAAGTAAACAAAGTGAAAGAACAATGCATAGCAGCAGGCTACGATGCTTGGATCAGAACAAGATAAGTCGAAAACCATATTACATCCCGAATTTGGAACAGTAAAATTCAATAAACGAAAAGGGTTACGGCGTATAAGTATAATGGTAAAATCCGACGCCGAAGTTTGCGTTTCGTTGCCATGCAGCGTCAGTTATGACGAAGCAAATAAATTTGTTGTTGAAAAATCAACATGGATTAGAAAAGTACAGAAAGAAATATCAAAAATCACTCCTACATTTTTTGATAAAACTACACAATTTGCAACACGTTCGCACAAAGTACGATTGCTTGAACATAGCGAAAATTATGTGCGGCGCGTAATTAACGATGATGGTTTTTTAGATATTTATTATCCTGAAAATTCGGATATAAGTTCGCCCAAATTGCAAAATATCTTTCGTCAATGCATTTTTGATGTTTTGTTTTTTGAAGCAAAAAATTATTTGCCGCAACGCACCAAATATCTGGCAGATAAATATAATTTCAAATATAAACAGGTACGAATAAAAAACAATTTGAGCAATTTGGGAAGTTGCAGTTATCAAAACAACATCAATCTGAATTTACACATAATGCGGCTTTCAGACGAACTGATAGATTATGTTATTTTGCACGAATTGTGCCATACCATTGAAAAAAATCACGGCGAAAGATTTTGGAAATTGCTCGACAGCGTAACAGACAACAAAGCGCGCGAACTTTCAAAACAGGCAAAAAAAATCAATACAAAAGTGTTATAAACATTCTTCAAAATATTTATGCAGTCTATCATTAAAAAGAACATAAAATATTTAGTCTTTCCTTAAAATAAAAATGTCCCTGACGGGACAGCCAACATGCTAAAACCTGACAGGTTTCCGAAACCTGTCAGGTTGTATTCTGGATTGCTTCGTCATTTCATTCCTCGCAATGACGTCCTTTTTTAATTGTTAATTATTAATTATTAATTATTAATTATTAATTATTTAACCATTATTTTACAAATATGGAGGTTGCATAGGCTTCGTTTGTTCCATCTGTAAGCGCAGTAGCAGCGCCGTTTTTCCATACTTTGGCTACATTGTTTTCTTGTCCTGCAACATATACATCGCTGCCCGATACGAAAACGGAAGATGCAGATGCAGAGTTTGTCCCATCTGTAAGCACGGTAGCCACACCGTTTTTCCATACTTTGGCTACATCTTTGTTTCCGTTATATTCTTCTCCTGCAACATATACATCGCTGCCCGATACGAAAACGGAATATGCCAAAGCATTGTTGATACCGTCTGTAAGCGCAGTTACCACACCGTTTTTCCATACTTTGGCTACAGTTTTGTTTCCGTTATATTCGAATCCTGCAACATATACATCGCTGCCCGACACTAAAACCGAGCGTGCATATGCATAGTTTGTTCCATCTGTAAGCGAAGTAGCAGCGCCGTTTTTCCATACTTTGGCTACAGTTTTGTTTCCACTATATTCGTATCCTGCAACATATACATCGCTGCCCGATACGTAAACCGAGTGTGCATATGCAGAGTTTGTACCATCTGTAAGCGCAGTAGCAGCGCCGTTTTTCCATAATTTGGCTACATATTGGTGTTCGATATGTTCGTATCCTGCAATATATACATCGCTGCCCGACACGAAAACGGAAAATGCATCGGCAACGTTTGTTCCGTCTGTAAGCGCAGTTACCACACCGTTTTTCCATACTTTGACTACAGCCGTGGGTCCACTATATTCGTGTCCTGTAACATATACATCACTGCCCGATACGAAAACGGACTTTGCCTGTGCAGAGTTTGTTCCATCTGTAAGCGCGGTAGCAGCGCCGTTTTTCCATACTTTGGCTACATATTTGTTTCCACTATATTCGTATCCTGCCGCATATACATCGCTGCCCGATACGAAAACGGAATATGCATATGCAGAGTTTGTTCCATCTGTAAGCGCAGTAGCAGCGCCGTTTTTCCATACAGTGGCTACATAGTTGTTTCCATAACCTTCGTATCCTGCAACATATACATCAGGCGTTCGTACCGTTACGGCGCAGACGGCAGTTTTGCCGTTGGCAGTTGTAGCGGTAATTGTAGCCGAGCCTGCCGCAAGGGCGGTTACTGCTCCATTGGTAACGCTTGCCACTGTCGGGGCGCTGCTTGTCCAAGTTACGGTTTTGTCGGCTGCATTGTCGGGCGTTACGGTTGCTGTCAGCGTTTCGTTTGCGCCAACAGTAAGGTCGAGAGTTGTTTTGTTGAGTGTTACGCCGCTAACCTCTACAGGTGCGGGAGCAGGATCATCTTTGCTGCACGAGGCAGC
>JAISYZ010000150.1 GCA_031269545.1 Prevotellaceae bacterium | reverse complement strand
GGCGAATTGTTTTAATTGTACTTACGATTTGATTGAACCGGAGGTTAAAATAAAAAACAAAAAATCTCGAAAGATTTGCCGGTATTGCAGGAAGTGGCTAAGTCCGTGTGGCGCAAGGAGAACCAAAACGAAAACTGCGGCAATATTGATTCGCAAATGCAGCAAACAACTCAATCAAGCAAATCGGCGAAAAATCTTTCTGGACATTTTGGAAAGGTGGTTACGGCATATTGGGTATTTACAATGTTACCGAAAAGGAAAAATCGGTAGCGGAAAAAGGGATATGAAGAAGACTCATCTGTTCAATTGAATCGGGTTATTGTTCAGATTTGTTCGCGCTCCTGTTTTCGTTTCCTTTCCGAATTTGTAGAGTATTCCAATTTGAATCCGTGCTGTATCGTGATTATCAAAAAACGTTTCATTCGTGAAACCTGTTCCCCACATATAAGTACGAAAAATATTATTGATGAAATTAATTGCATTTAAAGAAACGGTCAGGTTCTTGAACGTTTTACTCGCATACAGCGAAACCCGTAGCGATTCCGTTCTGCGCGAATACGCATAATATTGATTTCCGTAATAAATCATCTGCAATGTGAAGTTACATTTATTCCTGAACTTCAGTTGCGGGATAAACCGTATATCATGATTCCAGTGATTATCGCTTTCAATTGCTCCGGATGTTCTTTTTCTGTAATTTTCATTATAAACACTTCCCGTCAAATAGACTGAAAGGATTTTATATTTCCAGTTAAATCCACAGTCGAACATAAAAATTTGTTTATCCACCAAATTTCCGGAAGTTTTGTATCTGATTTCTCCAATATTATAAAACATTCTGTCGATTTCGTCTTTTGTATCCGTATAGGACACGGAAGTATTGATGCCTAACGGATTTTTGCTGAACGAGTATCCGAACTCAAAAGAACTGGAAAAAGCCGGTCGCAAATTTTCGTTTCCCACATACCGTTCCGTCACATAATCGGCAACGTAAACAACGGGAGTCATGTCAAAAGCTCCCGGACGTTCTATTCTGCGGGTATAATTGAAATTAAAATCATTATAACTGTTCATCGAATATGAAACTCCGAAACTCGGATAAAGATTAAAACTCGAACGATTTTTCGTCAAAACGTCCATACCCCATTTAACATGATAATATTCTGCACGGGCGCCTGTCTTGAAATCAAATTTTCCGATACTGAAATCAAACAGTGCATAAACACTTGATATATTTTCGTTAAACAAAAAAGGATTCCGGATACTTACACTGTCTTTCCATAAATTATTTACTAATGTTGCACCTCCGTTTGTATTGTTTTCGCTGTTCAGTTCCAAATCAAAGCCGGCATCCATATTCAAACTGATTTTTTTTGATAAAACTGTAGTAAAGCTGCCTGTAAATTCGGATGAACTGATGTCATCACAGGGAAATAACCGGTATGGCGCTACCGTTAAGACTCCACTGTCATCGGTTACCGTGTATTCACGGTGTTGAGGCTCTTTGGAAAAAGACTGGAGAATGTCGAACGAAAATTCAGTATTTTCTTTTCTGAAGCGATGTATATAATTCAATGACAGGATATTTTTTTTCGTCCGAAAACCGGCATCTATGACGCTGTTTGTACAGGCGATGGCGGGCAGAACAGATTTTGCTGATTTTGAAACGATATTATCCGTGTATTTCCCGTCAATATACATCTGCGACCAGTACACTGTCGTCAAATCGTTTTTTGTTATGTCCCAGTCAAATCCTGCCTTAAAATTTTCATTGAAATAACGGTTTTGTTTAAGCGATTGTTCCTCTGTCGTACCGACATTTTCGATGGAGGTAACGGAATATCCCTCAGTGTCCGTATTGTAATACCATGGGAAAAACGTCATGAAAAGATTGAACTTTTCCAGCCCGTAATTTGCACTCAGAGCGGCGCCGTAATTATTATCCGTTCGTGCGGCGAGCTGCACCGTCCCGTTAATGCCGGACAGACGTTTTTTTATGATAATATTTACAATCCCGCCCAACCCTTCGGGACTGTATTTGACCGACGGGTTGGTCATTACTTCAATTTTAGCGACTGTCGAAGCAGGCATCCGGAATAGTTGCTGCCGCGAAATCGAAGCCGGTTTACCATTGATGTATATCGAAAAAGATTGATTTTTTAAAGTAATATTTTCGTTATCAACTCTTATTTCGGGAATTATTTTCAATATTTCGGCAACGCTTTCTCCACCCGACGCCATTGCATTATCTATTGTGATTATCTTCTTGTCAGGCTTTAAAGTAATTAAACGATTTTCGCCCGTAACAACTACGCCATCCAAAACAAGTTCGTTAATTTTCAGACTTATCTTTTGCAAATCAATATTGCCACGTCCAACAACAGATATTGCTATTTCCCTGGTATGATACCCAATACAGTTAATCCGTAAAACATAATTTCCCTTATGTACCTTTTCTAATCTGAAAAAACCTGTCGAATCGGAAATCGCACCCATCACCGGATTGCCTTCTCGAACAGTGTCAAATAGCAATACCGAAGCATATCTTACCGGTTCCCCGCTAAGCGTATCTGTCAAAATACCGCTAATATCCTGCGAAAAAGAAACAAAAGGGTAAAAAAACAGAAGCAAAAACCATAATCTTATTTGTCTTGTTGTTTCTATAACTGATAATAACATCCTTTTTTCGTTAATAATTGCCAATTTAATTTTCTTCATAATCTATATCTTTTCCTAAATTTTCTGCAAATTTACATGGTGTCATTTATATGAAAAAATCGAAAAATACCACACATTTTGTAGCATTATTGATTTGCGCAAATATGGCATAAAAATTATTGTTACAACAGTTATTATTATTGATTTTCGATTTTCGTTGCATAAAATAGAAGATTTTTAGAATAATTCAATAAAAATATTTTCCAATGTAATATAAGAATATTATTTCGTGAAGGAATACCTGACAGGTAAGAGGAATTTGTATTTTCGTCCATAGAAATGTTGTTTTCGTCGATTCCTTCAAAAAATTTTAATGTTATATTTTTACTATCCACTGTTTTACAAATTTAATGTTTTTTATATTTGGATGTAAAGGTATATAATTTTTCTTTAATGGGGGGATTCATCTAATTGCGCGACTTTCACTGTTTCGAGTATTTTGCCTGACGCATAATTTTTACCTTTTTATCCATAAATACATTCTTTAATCTATTAACGCATCACTATTGGTACGACGCAAAAGTAATTGGTCTTAGTATCTAACTTTTCAAATTGCGTCAAACTTTGGCAAAAAAATCCACAATCCGTCATTCTGAACTTGTTTCAGAATCCTCTGCACAAAGGGGATTGCGGGTCAAGCCCGCAATGACG
>JAISYZ010000106.1 GCA_031269545.1 Prevotellaceae bacterium | reverse complement strand
TCGTTGCCGGCAATGTGAATTTTCACTCTTTCAATAATATATCCTTCGGAATTAATCAAATCAACGTATGCAAAACTGCTGTGAACAGACGGCATAAGCGCGACCGCATCAACTAAATATGCTTTCATCCAAATCGTATCGCCTGCGGCATAAGCCATTCTACCGGTATGCAAAAAAATCTTTTCCTGTGGAAATAATTTTATTTGCTCAATAAAAGCGTTCCGGCAAGAATCTTTTGTAATTTCCGCGCTGTTTTGTCCGTAGAAATAAAGTGGGAAAAAGCAAAAAAACAACAAAATATGATTTAAGCGAATTGAATTAGTCATATATAAATGATTGTTTTTCCGTACAATTCGGGCAATGCCCCCATACAGTGAATAACAGACTTGAAAAAGAATAATCGTCGGGAAGCGCCGGAACTTCAACCCGATACCAATAGTAATATTCCTGGGCAGATACACTTATGCCCAAAGAAAATAACACTGTAAAAATTAAAAAGCGTTTCATTGTTTAATCTGTTTTAAATAAGGGGGATCCTAAAAACTATTTTGTCTATTTTGATTTTTATAGGAGCCGAAATCCTCGTTAAAACTCCGATTAAAAATCGTTGCGAAGATAATACAAAAAATAATACCATTAACATTTTTCGCTGAAAAAAAATATCTACATGTCTGTATATTAGCGATATGGTTTTCACAAAATTTTTCAGGAAATTCTTAAAAACCCGCTCGGCGAAGACTACAGCCCCGCTCCCCGCTCGGCGAAGGCTACAGCCTTCGTCATGTCAAAAGCAAGCGTCCCCGCTTGCGACATGTCTGGAAACATGCTTTTAACCCGACGCAGGCAGACCTACGCCGAGCGGGAGGCAAAACAGCCGGTTTTTGACGGTTTTTGGACATATTTTTCCTTTTATTGTACAGTTTTCCGATATTGAAAGAAATGGCAAAATGGCGAAGCGCAGATTCAAGTAGCCAATGCAACTTTTTTTATAAAACCATTCTAAATAGCGTTTTACGCACTTGTTAAACTCGTATCTGTCCACAAATGGCAGTAATTGTGCAAAAACAAATTTACCTGAATACATAATTTTGAGATTTTATGTGAAATAACCTCAAAATTACAGGTTTTAAATTCAAGTCCAAAAATCAAAGAACGATTATATATATTTGAAAATCAATATATTACAAGTAAATGTTAAAAAATAGCGCATCATTACTAAAAACAATGTATAATATTATGATTTTTTCCTTACATTTGTCGCAGTTTTAATTGAGAATTTATGACTTACAGAACGAGGAGAGTAGTAATTGTTTTAATTTGTGAATTAATCAAGCAAAAAGTATGCCTCCGGACATGCTTTTTGCCCGGTAAAGGCTTGAACTTCTTTTGCCGGGCATGTGTATAAGCACTTTAATGTTCAAAATCTTTCAGTTTTCCTTCACAATTCATTTATTAACATATAGTTTAAATTTACAGTTTTATGAAAAAACGAATATTTTTTATTTTGATTTGCTGCTTTATAACGGTTAAATCGTTTGGACAGTTTTTTTTGGGTGTTACCGGAGGAATCGGCGCTTACCAGTGGGACAAAGTTCCTGTGGATAATTCGACGAAAACGTCAGGGGGAATTTTTTCGGAAATTTTCGGTCTTAATTTGGGTGTAGGGAATGAAACTTTTCGTTTCATCCTCGAAGGCTACGAAGATTATGCCCCGTTTACCTTTAGCCTGAATGAGTTTCAGGGC
The DNA here is from genome assembly GCA_031269545.1 of Prevotellaceae bacterium. Classification (GTDB taxonomy): domain Bacteria; phylum Bacteroidota; class Bacteroidia; order Bacteroidales; family UBA932; genus JAIRKV01. The sequence goes on along the minus strand of JAISYZ010000106.1, from coordinate 1,295 downwards.
ATGGGAACGTTTTCCGCCGGCGCCATGGCAAAACTTTCTCTAACACCTTTTGGAGATTCTTGGGGAGCGAAAAAAGGTTTTTCTCTTGGGGTGGGAATCGAAACTACAAAGACCGAATTATATTTCAGGAGCAAAGATGTTATACGAAATTGGAATCCGACAAAATTCGGTTATATTGCGTATTCCTTGTTTGACGAAGATAAAACAACACAAACAGATGTTTTCTGCAAGGCGGCAATCGGTAATCATCCTACCATGCGAATGGAAATCGGCATAAGGGTTAGCTGGTTTCTTTCTTTAGGAGGATATTAATATGAAAAATCTATTATTGAATTTCTTTATCGTTTTGTGCTTTCCGGTTTCCTTTTATGGACAAGAGGCAAGCGATTACCGGTAAGCTGCCGAGCAGGGAGATGCCGAAGCGCAATTTTATGTGGCGGGTTGCTACATGACTGGTGTTGGTGTAACAAAAGATTATGCCGAAGCCATACGGTAGTTTCGTGAATCTGCGAAGGAGATCATCATGGGAAAAGTGAGTGACTGGCTGGACCAATGGGAAGCAAAAAACGCATCAAGGCCCCGCCTAACCAGAGAATGACCGCTTCCGACAGGGCGTTCAAGCAATGGCTTGAGCGTATCCGAAATGCCGGCAGCGCGATGAAGGAACTGCAAAAATCAAAAAAACAGAATAAATAAATATTAGAATGTGATGAAAAAGACAATTTTTTTATGGATTGCGATGCTGCTGGGTACGGCAAGCATCTTTGCACAAAGCGGAACAACAGGTTCGCTGGGATGGACACTTGATAATGGGACGCTTACTATTAGCGTGACCGGGGCAATGAAAGATTATAACGGTTACAGTCGCGCTCCCTGGTATTCTTATCGTTCTTCCATTACGACGATTGTGATTGGAAACGGCGTAACAAGTATTGGAGATGGTGCTTTTTCCGGTTGCAGCAGTTTGACTGCCGTTACCATTCCAAATAGCGTAACAAGTATTGGATCTTATGCTTTTGCCATTTGCAGCAGTTTGACTGCCGTTACCATTCCAAATAACGTAACAAGTATTGGAGATGGTGCTTTTTACGGTTGCAGCAGTTTGACTGCCGTTACCATTCCCAATAGCGTAACAAGTATTGGAGAATCTATTTTTGGAAATTGCAGCAATTTGACTGCCGTCATTACAAAAAGTGAGAATGAATATTTTTCTTCCAATAATGGCGTTTTATTCAATAAGGAACAAACAATATTAGTCTGTTATCCTTCAGGAAAGAAAGGAAATTACATTATTC
>JAISYZ010000087.1 GCA_031269545.1 Prevotellaceae bacterium | reverse complement strand
AGCCCAAATGCCGACGGTTTTATCAAAAAAATCGTATCGGAAAAGTTTCCTGCGTTGAAAACAGAACAGCCGCCAAATGACAATAAAATACAGCGTTATGCGGACAGGAAAATGAAAGTCTGACATGAAAAATGAACGGTTTAAAGCCGTTCTTTTATTGCAAATAAACAATGAAATGGTTGGTCTATTTATTATTTATATGCAACAATATCAAGTTGTTTAATAAAAAACACACAAATCACATACATATTTTGATTTTTGTTTTACCTTTGTACGTCCGTATCTATTGAATATTATATTGAATGAGATATGGTTGGTGGCAGTAAATTATTGACAAATAAATATATATACAAAAATGTTTGGACACAAAAGTTTTTTAATGCTTGGAGGCGATAGTCCTGCCGACGTCAAGAGCCTCACCGAAGGAGGCTATGAACTTGCAAATTACCGGTGGGGGTTTAAACAGGGAACAGATGCAAACGGGAAAGTAACAACTGCGGTACACAGTGGCGTGATTGATATTGTACTCATGCAGATACCACCGGCGTCAGTCATTGAATGGGCGCTGGAATCACGCAAATACATGGATGGTATGCTTGTCATGTTGGACGCCAATAATATGCCGGTCGAAAAGATTATCTTTCAAAATGCAACGTGTACGTATTTCAAAATCGACTATCTGCAAAGTGGAAACAGTTATCTAGCTGTGAAATTGGAAATTACTGCCGAAAAATTGATTGTCGGTGATGGAGAAATTATATTTACTAATAATTGGATTTATGATTAATCAACATTAAAAAACAGAAAATATTATGAGCAATATATTGCCTTTGGCACACTTGAATGTCAAACTTGTTCTTGACGGTAAAAATTATGAGATAGAAGGATTTACAATGGATTTTCGTCAGCCTGTCGATTACAAAGGTCAACCACAGCATGAGATTCTGGGCGGACAAATGATGATAACCATGTCGCAAATTGCCGACAAAAGCCTGTATGCGTGGGCTAAAACTTCCACAATGTTGAAAAATGGAAAAATTCTTTGTCAGACGGATTTGGGAATGACAGTACTGGAAATAAAGTTTGAAAACGCATACTGTATTCAGTTGTTGCGCGAAACAGTCGACGGCGCCGGAACAAAAACGAATATGGTAATTTCACCCAAATTAGTCAGTCTGAACGGTATTGAGCATCAGAACTGCTGGCCCTAACAATTTGTAATTATGTGTAAAAGAAAAAACAGTAACCGGCATATCAGCGAAGACGAATATGTGAATTACTACATGCGGCAAACAATACCTTACGAGGGATATGTCACAGGGAAAGGATATGCATTTTTCCGGTACGATACAATTTGTCCCGCAACCTGTAATATCAGCGGAACGATGTTCTGGGACAACTACACTCCAACAATGTGTATTCAGGCGATTGACACATCTGATTATATGAAAGAACGCAGTTGGAATGTTACTCCTGAAGAGATAAGTAAACTGCTGGTGCGCAACAATCCGGATGGAACAATGACCGTCAGTCTTGGAACAAATAACGAGATAACTCTGTCGAAAGAACATGGAAAATGTCAGATAAGTATAGAAGATACAGGAACGGAAGTAAATGTACACGTTACTGTGGAAGATGTCAAGTATGAAAATGAGAATCGAAACAAAAAAAAATATACTAAAAGTTGCCGTTTAAAAGATTTTCGCCATGTTTTTGAGCCAGTAAGTTCATCTTTCTCCTATTCACCTGGTGGAATGGAAATGTTAAAATCCGGTGTAGAAGAGGAGAAGAAGGAGGAATTTGACTGGATGGATGCCGTAAATTTTGGTATAGGAGGGCTGTCATCTTATAACACATATAAAAGCGGGTATTTTAAATATAACGAACTGTGGCATAAAACAAAAACAAGAGGAGTAGCATGGAAGTTTCAAGAAAGATGGGAAAATCCGGGTGCAAAATACTGGCGACAACAGCAAGTAAAACCATTTGAAGTAGCGCGAACGACTGGAAAGTTTGGGAAATATGTAAGAAAGGCAGGACCGGTAGTTCTTGTAGCTGATGTTGCAATGTCCGGTGAAATTAGATCCTCTCACCTTATTAATGCCGGAATGCTGGCAGCGTCAACCACTGGTATTGGTTCCGTTATCGCAGTAGTATGGTTTGTGGCAGATTTTGGTACTATGGGAGTAAATTGGATGATAGGTAATGGAGCAAAAGGACTTGGTGATATAATAGATGAGGCAGTAGGAGGGCCGATAATAGAACTTTATGAAGGATGGTATTAAAAGTATATTTACAAGGAATGCTGTTTATTGGACTGTACCTTTCAATGTTTTTTATTTGATATTGTCAGTATTGGGAGCTTTTGTCGGGATTAAGAAATTTTTCTTAAATAACATAAGTTTTTTAGGTCTATTTCTAGTAATACTAGTATGTATTGGCGTACCAATATTTGTAATTAACGTATTGAAAATAAGATATTACATTATTACTAAAGAACAACTGAAATATTATTCTTTCTGGCATCCTTTCGGGAAAACACTGAATTTTAGTGATTATATTGGAAAGATTATCACAACCGAAACAGGAAGCGCCGGCAGTTACAAGGTTATATATTTAGTTGACAGACAAAATCGCACTGCATTAAAACTCATGGGATTACATTATAAAAACTTTGATGAAATAAATGACGCCATTCCATTAAAGAAAATCGGTTTTTCACCAACTGCAGGGCGGTATTTCAAATTGTTATTTACAGGAAAGATAAAAGTTAAAAGCGCTGATAACATGCCTAAAAACAGAAATACGGAACAAACAATAAGGAAAATTATTTTTATAGCGGTAACGATTGGGTTGTCGTTATTTGTTGTTGGCATGATAATAAAAATATTGTCCAAAATAATGTAAATCTTTAAAAACCGGACTTTTTGTTACTTTTTTCGCAATCTCATATTGTTATTGCCAAATCGGTTCGTTACGCCAATTGTTAAAAAAACCGTATTTATAAATCGGAACATCGGGATAATCATTTATTAGTTCGATTATTTCCCGTTTCATATCCTGCGGTTGTCCCGCAAAATCACACAAGTACGTCATACAGGATATAGTTGAAAA
>JAISYZ010000214.1 GCA_031269545.1 Prevotellaceae bacterium | reverse complement strand
AAAAGAAAAAAACTTTTCAGGAAGAGGTGGTTTTTACCACTTCTTCAGAAAAGAAATGTTATAATAAAATTTGTTTAACAAAGTATTAATTTCTGTCCAAAGAAAGGGGTACACTAAGGTCCGCCGAAGATAAAAGACAGAACAGATAAAAATTTCATCCACGGCGCTGTTGTCCGCATGTTTTCAATGATAGAATCAGACAGGTTCTGCTCGTTTTGTTTAATTTGATTTTCCATAACTTTGTTATTTTTTGTGTTTTTAATACGCAAATATATACATTTTTTATTAAATAATTCAAAAAAACAAAATTATTTTTAAATCCAGTCTCCGTTTTCTTTAATAAGCGCAACAAGTTCATCTACGGCGTTTTGTTGAGGAATGTTACGTTTTACAAGTGTTTTGTTTTTGTATAAAGAAATTTTTCCTGCTCCTGCTCCGATATAACCGTAATCGGCATCTGCCATTTCGCCTGTTCCGTTTACAATACAACCCATTACGGCAATTTTAAGATGTTTCAAATGTGAAGTTTTCTTTTTTATTTCGGTCAATGTTTTTTGAATATCGAAAAGTGTTCGTCCGCAACTTGGACATGCAACAAATTCCGTTTTGCTGAAACGTACGCGTGCTGCCTGCAATATCGAAAAACAAGTTTTGACAAGATTTTTGCTTTCTATTTTATTGTTTTGCAAACATACAGCATCTCCAAAACCGTCAATGAGCAAAGCGCCGAAATCGCAAGCGGCTTTTATTTGCAGCGATTCGACATCTTTGTCATCATAAGCGCGGCGAATTATTACAGGATTTTTTACGTTTGCATTCGCAAGCATTAAAAAACATGCGCGAAGTTCGGCAACTGCATTTGTACTTGTGCTTTCGAGCATCAATATGTTCTGCGGATTTTGTTTTATCCAATTTAAAAAATCGTTGTTGAAACAGGAAATGTCGCAACAAACAAGATTTTGCGTTTCGTCCGAAAGTATTGTTATTCCTTGCATTTCGGAAGCAAATAACGATGAACCTGTATAAACAGCATCGGGAGAATTTACAGTTTTTGTCCATTCTTTACCATTTTTCACAAATCCCAATTCTTCAACATCTTTATCATAAACAGGATTTATATGCGACAAATCAGCAACGACCGCTATCGGATTTCTACCTCCGAAAATTGTTGAAGCCTTTGTTTTTCGTTGATTATACGTGTATGGAGAATATTTTTTTGCATCAACATTTGGAATAAATTTATGATTTTCGCGTCCTTTGAAATAATCAATCAACATTTTTGCGACAGGAATTTCATTTTCAGGATTTTCGGTAAGCGAAACGCGAATTGTGTCGCCCAAACCATCGGCAAGCAAAGTTCCTGTTCCTGCTGCCGATTTTATTCGTGCATCCGCGCCATCGCCTGTTTCGGTAACGCCAATATGCAAAGGAAAATTCATTTTTTCGGCGTTCATTTTTTCGACAAGCAACCGATAAGCATAAACCATCACGCGCGTATTGCTTGATTTCATTGATACAACAACATCTTTAAAATCTTCGTCCTTACAAATTCGTAAAAATTCCATTGCCGATTCAACCATTCCTTCGGGAGTATCGCCGTAACGGTTCATAATTCTTTCGGACAGCGAACCGTGATTTACACCAATGCGCAAGGCTGTTTTGTGCTGTTTGCAAATGTAAATCAGAGAAATAAATTCATCGCGCAAATATTGCAGTTCTGCATTGTAATCGTCTGTGTTTAGAATTTTGTTATTTGTTCTTTTATCAATGAAATTTCCCGGATTTATTCTTACTTTTTCGACATAGTGTGCCGCAATTTTTGCCACGTTTCGATTGAAATGTACATCGGCAATCAGCGGAATATTAATTTTTTTTTCTACAAGTTTTGACTTGACAATTTTCAGTGCATTTGCTTCGGGCGCACCCTGTGCTGTAGCACGAACGTAGTCGGCGCCTGCTTTTGCAATTTTTTCGCATTGCGCAACCGCTGCATCAATATTCGTTGTAGCAACATTTATCATCGATTGTATGCGAACAGGATTTTCGCCTCCAAGCGGAATATTTCCAACATTCACAACCGCTGTTTTACGCCGATTATATTTTGTAAGACTTTTACAGAACATTTTATTTTTTTCTGTTTGCAAATTTGTATAAAATTCCGAACGAAACTTGCATGCTTATAGGCTGTATGTATGTGATTCGCTCGTTTTTATATTTTGGTTTGTAGAGATATGTAAGTCCGTAATTGTATCTAAATTCTGTTTGTAATTCGATGCGTTCTGCTATGCGAAAACCAATTCCTCCGCCAAATCCAAATCCAAATTCAAATCGAATGTCGCGATTGTTAAATGTTGCTGATATTTCGTTTGCAGATATTTCACTTTTGATTTTATGTTTTGCTTTATAAGCATAACCCACATAAAATCCGCCATTTACAAATCCAATAAACTTGCCAAATTCTATACGTACGTGTCCCAATATCGGCAATTCCCACGATTCGCGAATTTGTACCGTATCGTTTTCCTTATACGAAAATCCGCGTTTCATATTGTTCAATTCAGCCTGAAGTCCTGTATATTTATCGATATATATTTTATATATCAATCCGTAATTGACGCTCGAATATGAGTTTGTTTTTCGATAATTAAACATGTCAATAGTTATGTCCGAATTATTATAACCACCGCGCACGCCAATCCAGTGTTGGGCTTCGGCATTTATTCCCATAAGTATGATTATTGCAAATATCAATATTTTTTTCATAATTTTATTTTTGTAAGGATTGTTCAAAATCTTTGTGTGTTCATTATGGCATCAGATTTTATGATTATTACTAAAACTTAAACGCTAAACCAAATATAATTTTATTATTTTCCAAATAAAGTTTTTACAAAATTACTAAATATTTCTAATAATTCCGTTTAAATTTCATTTGATAATTATTTTATTGAACGCAATTCTGACAAAGAGAACTGTGTCATTACAAGGCTTGAGTTTGCACAGATGTCATTGGCAGTTATTTCTTTCGACCAAGGTTTTCATTCTGTTTGTTTTTCTAAAAATCTGTCTAAATTTCATGCAGGATTTATTCTATTGAGCAAATTTTTGATAAAAGCAATCCTTTTCTATTTGGCGTTTTCATCGGAAGCGTTTGACTGCGGCGATTTTCAATTCAAAATGTTGTTTGTTTATTATCAAAGATTAGGTTATTTTTTAAGAAATTTCTCGAAAAATTTGGTTATTGCTTATTTGCTTGTTGGGGAAAAAATTTGATTAAATTTTTTTATTAATGATTTTGTGCTAACTTTGCAGATAATCATTTAAAATAAATATAGTTTTTATGGAATTATCAAACAAAATGCATCTATAAACTAAAACGTAAATAATATGAAAAAAATATCAATAATACTAATTACTATCTTTTTATCAGCGATATTTTTATTTTCGTGCAAAGATGAAAATAAGATATTATTATCAGCCACAGGCAGAAACGGCGAAGTTGTTGTTGTTGCAAGCGCCGATGTCTGGAATGGAAATATCGGCGCAACAATTCGTAAAATACTTACCGAACCCGACACATTGCTACCTCAGCCCGAAGCCAAATTTTCAATAATAAACACAACTCAACGACAATTTTCGAGTGTACTCAAAGCGCATCGAAATATTGTTGTTGTGCAAATCGAAAAAGATAAAGCCGAATGTGAAATTTCATCCAAAACCAACGTATATTCGTCGCCTCAAACTATTTTATACATAATAGGCGCTGATGAAAATCAAATAGTAGATGCCTTGGAAAAAAGAGCAAACAAAATAGTCGATGTTTTTGAAAAAGCTGAACTTGAACGAGTACAAAAAGGGATAAAAACGCTTGAAAATAAAGAACTTCGCAAATTGACAGAAAATAAATACGGATATTCGATATCTGTTCCGCAGGATTACGACTTATTCGGCGATAAAAACGAATTTATATGGCTCGGACTCCGCACGACAAAAGGCATGGAAGGCGTATTCATTTACACATATCCATACACAGATAAATCGCAGCTCTCGTTTGATTCGTTAATTGCAAAACGTAACGAAATTTTGCAGCAATACGTATTGCTTGACAAAGAACCGCAAGGCAGCGCATATATGACAACAACAAATTATATTGAACCGTCATACGAAACAATGACAATAAACGACAACTTTTTTGTACGCATTCGCGGATTATGGGAAATTAAAAACGATTATATGGGCGGACCTTTTGTAAGTTATACCACAATTGACAAAGAGAAAAACATGATTATCACATTCGATGGATTTGTATATGCGCCAAGCCGCACAAAGCGCGATTTACTGCAACGAATCGAAGGAATTATCCTGACTGCCAATCAGATAAAAGATAAGTGATTGTTATTTGAGTATAAATTATGGTTTGTAAATAACATAAAATTTGCACGTTACAAATATTTTACAAGAGATTTTTTATAAAATTTAAAACTTAAATTCCTTACAATAAATTTCAAAATCAGATAAAGATTTGAATGGAACAGCAATTCCCATTGTGTACCACGATGCATCTTCGGTTTGATTATATGCCTGAATAATCTGTATTTTATAACTGTGATTTTGTATTTTGATCCAAGTATGCTTTTGCACATTACGATTTGGATATTTCTCAACCAAACGATTGAAAATATCTTCGGATATGGCGACAGACAAATGATTTTTATAAAATTCGGCAAGAGATTTTTCATCTATAATAAAAACTCGTGCTGGGAAAAAATAGGTAATATAATCAGCTTGGGACTTGTCGAGCCAGCCGCGAGTATTCGGGAATTTACTGTAAAATTCGATATATAAATCATTAAAATCTTTGGCGCGAAATTTCTCGGAAATCTTTATAAGTTTACCTTTACGCCGAAACGAAACATCAATATCAGAGCGCTGTTTTTTCATATCAGATTTTGTATTATGATTGTATCTGACAATATCGGTTGCACCCAAATGGTTCAAATAAAAATCATCGGCTCGTTTTTGATTTTTCTGTTCGCATTGCATGCTTTCGTTAAAATTGTGAAAATCCATTGGTTTATTATTTAAATTTCTTTACAAAAGTAATGAATTTTTCTGCTCAAATACAAATACGTTTAGAGCATTAAACATTCTGTTTCTTTTGAAGTTTTGTATATTTCGACAATCACAATACAATCTGCAAAAGCAAAATCATATTATCCGTATTACAAATTACATTTCTATATAAATTCGGCAAATTATCGCAAATCCACTATTTCTGTATTCGGATACGTTGTTGTGTCAAAGTCGAATATTTTATCGTCAATCGTCAGATTTGGAGTAATTTTATCTACATTTATAGTATAGTTGTTGCCATCTTTGCCGAAATATTTTATTCGCAACGGATGATTTGTGTTTTTTTCTATATGCAGGCGTATTATCGAATATGCAGCGTTTCTGTCTTTTGGGTAAAAATCAATTTCGTCTAACAGTTTTTGATTTTCGGTAAAAGTTTTTTTATAACTGTATTTCATGTCTTTTCTGTCGATAGTAAAAAACTTTACAGGATTGTCGTTCATTTCTTCGCTGTCGAAATCGGCTGATGTTATATTTATTTCATCAACATCTTTCATATACAGCCATTTGGTTTTGCCATCGCAATAAATATCGGAATTGGACATGGTTATTTTGAATTTGCAAAAATCTTTTCCTTTGGCAACGATTCGTCCGTTTTCGGTGTCGGTAATTTTATTTTGATTATCTTCGTGAACAATGTTAAAATCAATACTTACCGAAGAGTAACTGTTGATTTTTTTTGTCATTGCATCCAATATTTTACGTGCATCGCTTTGTGCCGAAATAAAGGTTATCGACAAAAACAGTAACATAAAGGCTGTTAATATTTTTTTCATATATAATATTTTCATTTTATATTCATTTTTTATTACACGACAAAATTAGTAAATTAATTAACAATGAACAATTAATAATGAATAATTGCCGCATCTTCATTATTTTCACCCATTTTTTAATGCTTCGCGAAAGTGTTAAAAAAAGTGGATAATTGACAATTATTTCGCATCAATGGCGATTAATTATGAATTAAAAACTAATTTTGCCGTGTAATAAAAAATGAATATCGAAAAATAACAATAAATATAATGGCAAAATTATGAAATTCATATCCGAAATAAATGTAATGCCGCTCAAAGCGCTTTTAGATCCGCAGGGAAAAGCAGTAACAATGACTCTGCACAACAACGGTTATACCGAAATTGAAAATGTGCGCATTGGCAAACACATAACTCTTGAAATAGAAGCCGAATCGAAAGATGCAGCCGAAAAAAAAGTGAAAGACGTTTGTACAAAACTTTTGCATAACCCTATTATGGAAGGCTATCAATTTACTGTCAATGAATTATAAACACAATAAAAATAAAATATATTTATGGAAAACCAATACAAACTAATTCATCAATCGTCAATAGTTGTCGATTTGCACAATGATTATATGGAAGAACGAGTTAATCATCCCGAACATCGTCTGTTTGCAAACAATAAACATCATACCGATGTTGCGCGTTTGAAAGAAGGCGGAGTAAATGTTCAGTTTTTTGTCGTTTGGACGCGCCCAAACGAACACGAAAATCATTTTGCGCGTGCTATCGAACTTATTGATATTCTTAATCGTGATATTGACGAATGCAATGGCGAAATTAAACTTGTGAGTAATTACAGCGATATTCTGTCAACCGTTGACGATGGAAAAATTGCAGCCGTTTTGTGCCTCGAAGGAGGGCAATTAGTTGGCGATAATATCGACAATATAAATGAATTTTACAAACGCGGAATGCGTTATCTTACGCTTGCATGGAACTACGGAACAGACTGGTGCGGTGGCGCTCACGATGACGATAATAAAGGTTTAACTCAATTCGGGATACAGGTTCTCGACCGTTTGAACGAACTCGGCGTGATGATTGACGTTTCGCATATAAACAGAAAATCGCTCGATGATGTATTGAATTACACGGACAAAACAGTTATTGCAACACATTCGGGCGCTTACGCCGTAAATAACAGCAAACGGAATTTAAGCGACGAACATATAAAAGAAATTGCGCGGCGCGGAGGAATAATTGGTTCTGTTTTTTATCCGTATTTCTTGAATAATACAGACAAAGCAACAATAGACGATGTTATGAATCATATCAATTATATTCGCAACCTTACAGGAAATGTCAATTGTATTGCGCTTGGTTCCGATTTCGATGGAATTGATGTTACTCCTGTCGGATTAGAAAATGTAGCAAAATTCCCGAACCTCACAAAAGCCCTGTTCGATAACGGTTATAAACCGGATGAAATAACAAAAATACTTGGAGCAAACGCTTTGAGAGTATTTAAAGATATTTGCGGATAATGCAATAAAACACAGAGAGTTTCAAAATTATCAATGAAACTCTCTGCTGTCAATAATTAAATGTAAAACGATTATGTACAACGCTAATTTGTTAATTATCTCTTCTTATTCTCATTCCGCCGCCGGGTCCGCCCATTGGCATTGACGAACTGCCGCTTACCGACTGTCCGCCGAAAACATTAAATCTGTAAGTAAACGAAACCATAAAATAACAATTCAAAGTATTTGTTAATGATTGCTGAATATGTTCGGCTGTCGAAGAATATGATATGTTCTTTTTGTCGCGTAAAATGTCATTTACCGAAAATTTTATCGTTCCTTGATTCTTCATTATACTTTTTTCAATTCCTGCATTCCAAACAACCTGAGATACATCATAGCCTGCCGAATAACCGCTTCCGCTTTTGAACGAAATATCGCTTGTAAAAGTAAAATTCAACGGCAAAAAAACTGTTGTCCATGCATTTACATTGTAGTCTTTTATATTTCGGTTGTCTTTTGCAGATAATGAATTTTTAGTGTTTGTAAAACTTACGGTTCCGCCTACGCCCAAATCCATAAACAGCGTACTGAACTGTACGCCTAAATTCGGTGCAAATACGCTGGTGTTGACAGTATTTTTACTTTCGTTATTCAAACTCACATTTTGGCTCATCGATGCAAATGATGAAGAATTAAGTTGAACCGTTGTATTTATGGGAAAGTTAACCGTTACATTGCCATTTAAATTCCATATTCCATCACTGATATTATCATAAGTTCTGTGCTGGATGCCGGCTGTATCAAAGATCGATCTGGATACTATGCTGTTTTGCGTCATGCTTCCGCGTAAAAATACCATGAGTGTACGCATTGTCGATCGGTTGTTAAGATTATATCTTATATTCAATGAATGTGTAAAACTTGGTTTCAAATTTTCATTACCATAACTTATAAGCAAAGGATTTGTTCTGTCAACCCATGGGTCTAACTGCGACAAACTCGGCTGTCCTGTTCGTGTTCTGTAATCGACTCTGATATTATGCGATTTTGTAAAATTATACTGAAACCGAGCCATAGGTCCGAAATTGGTAACATTGCGTTCGCGGTTTACAAGTTCTATCTTTCCCAATTCATAATTATAACGAGTACCTTCGCTTTGCGATGATTGAGGATTTACGTTAACGCCTACTTGAAAATCATATTTATCGGTTGTTCGTTTGAAACTTAAATGTATCTGCTGATTGATGTATTTGTTTTCGTAACTGTTGCTGTACAACGAATCAAACTCCGTATAATTTCCCGCTGCGCCTTTATTATAAGTATTCGTTTCCTGATCTCTGTTGTTTGTACTGTGCGAATAACTAAACTGCAAAAAATTGTTTTTAGACAGCGGTTCTACATAAGATACCTGAAAACGGTAAGTTTTGCTTGTATTTTTATTGTGCGACAACTGGTCTAAACTGAAAACGGAATCTTGTTTATAATATTCTGTATTTGATTCTGATTTTGTATTGCCTTTGGTGTTACTGCCGTTATATTGCAGTTCAAATGACAGGTTTCTGCCTGATGTTCCGAATTTATGACTGTAGTTTAATTCGGCTCCGTAAGATGTTGTTTTGCTTTCGTTGCGATTTTTCCTCCAGCTTGTATTTGTTGTATCCAAATTACCATCTAATGTAGTTGAATAATTTTCGCTGTATGAATCGGAATGTGAATGACTGCCTTGCGGACGGAATATAATTGTATTGAAATTGTCAGGTTTATAAGTCATTCTTATGTTTGTATTGTAATTTCTGTTGTACGAATCCGACAAAGATGAAGAATTTCGGTAAAATGAACTGTCCTGCAAAAATGTTTCCGTACTCGATGAACTTTCAACATTGGTATTTCTGTAAGTAAAATAGCCGTTTCCTTCGACAGTCAGTTTGTCGCTTGCAAAAGTTGCAACATCAATACCGCCCATTCCTGCTGTCGTATTTCCGGATGTTCCGCCGAATGTATTGCGTCCGCCGCGTCCCGTATTTGTATTGCTGAAATTACTGATTAATGTAAATCGGCTGTTCGATGTTAGTCGATTTATAAAAACGTTTTCGTCAAATCTTGTTTTATTGCCTGCTTCATTTTTAATATCTCTGCCCAAGCCGCTGTTGATATTTCCCATCCATCCCTGTTGCTGTCCTTTTTTTATTTCGAGATTGATAACAGTTTCTTCCTGTCCATCGCTTATTCCTGTAAGTTGCTCCTGTTCCGATTTTCTGTCGAGAACCTGAACTTTTTCTACAATCTTTACAGGAACGTTTTTAGTTGCAAGAGTAGGATCGTTGGCAAAAAATTCCTTGCCTCCAAGCAAAACTTTCGATACCTCTTTGCCTCCTGCGGTAATACTTCCGTCTTTATCAACCTGAACGCCGGGCAATTTCTTCAAAAGATCTTCAACAACAGCATTGTCCTGTAACTTGTAAGCATTAGGATTGTATTCGACAGTATCACCTTTTATTGTTACGGCGGTTGCTTTTCCCACAACGCTTGCACCTCTAAGCATAATTCCTGCTTGCAGTACAACATTTCCTAATTTAAATTCTTTTGTAACGCCGTCGATATATATTTTTTTACTGAAATCTTCGTAGCCTATATAAGATATTTTTATCATATACGTACCTTTTGCAACATCTTTTATTGTAAAATTTCCGTTATCGTCAGTCGAAACGCCTTTAAGAAAAGCTGTATCAGGCATTTTGTGCAGCATAACATCTGCAAGTACTAAAGGTTCGTCGCCATCGGTCAGAACGCCTGTAATGCTTGTTTGTGCCGATGCGCAGATTCCAAACAGCAATATGGTTAAAGAAAATAGTATTTTTTTCATCGTTTTATTTTGTTAGTTGTGTATAAATCCAAAACGAGTGTCCTTTCGACATTTCGCGCATTTGACGTTGCATCTGTCCATCTCCGAAACGCTGTCCGCCGCCACCGCCGCCAAAATTAGGCATTTGCATTCCGTTCAAAACTATGCCTATTGCAAAAACATTTTTGTCGTTTATCTGTTCGGGTTTGCAAAATGTGTTGAATGGAATTTTATATTCGGCGATAGTATTGCCGTTCTTGCCGCTGTATTCGGCTTTTATGTTGAGTTCATCAACTTTATATGTGTTGTCTTTGATATTTTCAAAACCTCGAAGTTCCATTGTTTTGTAAGTTCTTTCGCTTTCCTGACGTTGCATGTCTTCGCGTGTTGTGTTGTTGCGCATGGAAGAAAAACGCTCTTCCCATGAAAGAGGCACAGGATATTTTACTCCTGTCGTGCGCTTGTCTTTCCCGTCAGCCGAAATCCACACTTCAACTCCGCCCATAACGAATTTCGTCATCGCCGATTCGACTGTTGCTTTTACAAGTATGTAAATATTTTCATCATCATTAGCCACGCTGTACATAAGTCCGCTGCTCTCGTCAAAGAACGAAACGGCAGATTCCCAATCCAAATCTTCGCCATCGATGACAATATTGTTTATAAATTCCGCTTTCAGCGGTTCTTTTTCGGTTTGTGCCGCAGCATTAAGGCAAAGTATAAAGATACTTACAGGCAACAGTGCAAATTTTATTTTTTTCATCATTATTTAATATATTTTGATTTAATTTTTTATTACAAAACATAACTGTAATTTTGAAACAGTTGAAAGTTTGATAATATTTTTTTTAAAAGGTTTAATCTCTTACAAAAATATTTAGATGATTTAACTGAATTTTCGGAATGTACTATTTGCAAAACGTTGGGAAACACAGCCGTTAATCAATTAAGAATTAAGAGAAAAATAATAGTCAGTGAAAAAAACTGTTCGGCGTAGCGGGACGCCGCATCTAAGATTTAATCAATTAATAATTAACAATGAATAACGAAAAGCCGAAGGCTTGATATTATTGTAAAAACGCGAAACATCAACATGCAAATATGCGCGTAACATATTCGTCAGGCTATTTTTCTATAATAATGACAACCATTCAGGTTTCGGTAGAACGTCATCCCAATGTTTACATAAAAAAACAGGAAGTATTAATTTTTTCATTTTTAATCTCACATGTTTATGCAGCGCAAAGTATAAATTATAAATCATTTTCCGACAAGGTAAACAAAGAGCAAAACATACTTGTAAATACTCAAAATAAGCATAAAACACGCAATCACTCCCCATAAATGATTAATTATTTGTGTTAATATACCCAAAAATGGGGATTGTGCAGTTTTCAAATACAAAATACTTTTGTGCCGTAAAAATATTTAAGAGTTTATGACAATTATTTTGTATGATGAAAAAGTTTTTTTTTGTTTTTAGTTTTACATTGATTTGTGCAGGCGCAACATTGAATGTGTCTGCACAAACAACAAATAGAATAGATACTGTTGCAACGCCGCTTCGTGCATCGCGCCTGACTTTGGGCGGTTATGGCGAAGCCGTAATGCAACGCATGTCGTACAGCGATAATCCATCCCGTTATTCCTATCCCGAAACATATAAAGGCAAATCGCACGGACGGTTTGATTTGCCACACGTAGTATTTTACGCAGGATATGAATTTGGCAAAGGTTGGCGGCTTTCTACCGAAGTCGAATTTGAACACGGCGGCGCAGGAACAACTTACGAAATCGAAAAAACCGAAGCAGGCGAATATGAAACCGAAATCGAAAAAGGCGGCGAAATAGCCATAGAACAGTTTTGGATTGAAAAAACATGGTCGTCTTATGCCAATCTGCGTATGGGACACATAATTGTGCCTGTTGGCATTACAAATCAATATCACATGCCTACGGATTTCTTTTCGGTACTTCGTCCCGAAGAAGAATCAGGCATATTGCCCTGTACCTGGCACGAAACAGGAATCAGTTTTTGGGGACGAACCAACAAATGGCGTTACGAAGCAATGTTTGTTGCTGGTCTCGACGCAGAACGTTTCAGCAATGATGGCTGGATTGCCGAAGGATCTACCTCGCCATACGAATTTAAAATTGCAAATACTTATGCAGGCGCCGTGCGCATCGACAATTATTCAGTCAAAGGACTGCGTATCGGATTAAGCGGATATTACGGTTACAGCGCTGCAAATACGCTGAAACAGGAAAGATATTCTTCGCGCAATGTAAAAGGAATTGTAAGTATCGGCGCATTTGATGCCGTATATGACGACAATAATATTCTTGCTCGAACAAACGTGATATATGGCAATTTGGGCGGTTCTTACGACATTTCGATTATAAACAAACGTTTGCCATCGGCAAGCCCTTCGCCCCGCACGGATGTAGCATCAGACGTATTGAGTTTCTACATTGAAGCAGGTTATGACATATTGTCGCTATTCAAAAAAAACAAAAATAAGGATGACAAATTGTATTTATATGCACATTATGGTTTTTATGATTCGATGTATAAAACGGCAGAAGGAATAGCCGATAAGACATGGTGCAGAAAAAATATATTAAGAGCGGGAATAAATTATTTTCCCATGTCGGGATTGGTGATAAAGGCAGAATATTCTTTGCGGAAATTTGTTTCTCCTTACAACAACGAACCGACAATTTCGCTTGGAATAGGATATTCAGGCATTTTTAACTGAAAATTAATTAATCAATTAAAATAAAAACAGATGAAAAAATATCTAAAAAAGTTAGGACTCGCTATAGCAGTCGTTGCACTGTCGCTAAATCTGACATCGTGCGAAGATGATAATGTCAACCCTGTTGACAATAATGATGCAATCTACAAGGCTGTTCTCAAAGAATATGTTGATGAGGTTGTAATTACAACATACCGATTATTGGCAGAAGCAGCGCTTGATTTTCGGGATGCTGTCGATGCGCTTAACGCCAATAACGATGCATTACATATTAAAGCAGCAGCCGATGCATGGATGGTAGCACGTATTTATTGGGAAGAAAGCGAAGCCTTTTTATTTGGACCGGTAGGCGAAGATGCATTTGATATTGATGCTCATATTGATTCGTGGCCATTGGAATTGATAGACATAGAAGCCGTACTGGCAAATGATGCTACAGGACTTACAGGAGAAAGCGCATGGCTTTTGGATGCTGAAGTTATAGGATTTCACACAACCGAATATCTTCTTTTCAGAGATGGACAGGCTCGCGGAAGCATCACGGAAGCAGAACTGAAATATTTGACGGCAGCAACCGATGCTCTTGTTTGGGATTGCGTTCTTGCCTATGTTGCATGGGCAGGCGAAAGTAATGTATCAACGCCTGTAAAAAATGCATTTAACGAAAATCAAGATGTGAAAGATCTTTTTAACGACAGACCCAATTTTCAAAATTTTGGCGATAAACTTAAAAATGGAACAGGTAAGTATAATGGATCATTAGTAGCGGCAATAAGCGAAATATCTGACGGCGCAGCAGATATTGCCGACGAAGTGGGCGCAACAAAGATAGAATCTCCTTATGAAACTCAGGCGGTTTTGGAAGTAGAATCGTGGTACAGCTGGCATTCGCTTGATGATTATCAAAACAATATTATAAGCATAAAAAATGCATATTTTGGAGGTAGAGGAGCTACTTCTCCAAAAACAAATTCGCTTAGCGCTTTTGTTGCATCAAAAAATGCGCAACTTGATACGCAAATCAAAGCAAAAATCGAAGACTGCATCGCTAAGATAGCCGCTATAGGCACAGGCAATAAATCGTTTTACGAAGTTGTTCGCGACCAGATTAATGCGCAATATGTAGATGCCGCAGTAGTTGCCTGCGCTGACCTTGGAAACCTTTTCAAACAAATAAGCAGTAATATTATAGAATAAAGATTGTAAAAAAAGAGTTTATAAATTACTGAATATTCTGTGGATATTGTACATTTGCATTACCTGCAGAATATTTGGTATTTAAAAAAGTTAAAAAATAAGAAAGTAAAAAAAATTATGAAATTGATAACTAAATTTATACTGACAACAGTTTGCATGTTGATTATATCAGCCTGTTCAAACAACAATGAACCATCGGTCAAAGCCGAATACAGCGAGGAATATTATGCCGGAGGTAAAAACGGAACGGCATTTATCGCATCTTCGTTTGCATATAAACAGCCAATGCCTGCAATCGAAGAAAACAATACGCTTTACAAACAGTTCATGCGCGGCGAACGTATTTCCGACAAAAGTTTTGTCGCTTCCGAAGATATGGCTTATTCGGGTTTGGGACCTGTCTATATACGTAAATCGTGCATAGCCTGTCATCCAAGTTACGGCGGACACAGCCAGCGAGTAGATAAATACGATTCAAACGACAGCCGCTGCGGTTATTTGCTTATGATTTATAATCCCAATGAGCCAAATTTGCCGTTAGCAACAAAATATTTTACAGGAATGACGCAAACACGCGCCGTATCTCCTTTCAAACCGCCTGTCAACGAATCGGGAATTACTATCGAATGGAAAGATTATGTCGATGAATACGGAAACAAATATGAAGATGGAACGACATATTCGCTGATTTATCCAAAAGTGTCGATTGCACAGGATGCAATTTTATTTGACGACTTTGACATGAGTCAACATGCGGCAAGCATCGAAGCCACTATCGGAATTTACGGCACAGGCTTGCTCGATGCAATTTCAGATGAAGATTTGCGAGCGCAATGGCAGGAAGAGCAAACGCGCGGATATTGCGCAGGCGTTATCGGAGCCGATATAGACGAAACAGGAAAAAATCCGTATTTCCCCGGATTGCATCCCGGACGTTTCACCTATTTATGCACCCGTGCAACTCTTGACAACGGACCCGGCGCAAACGCAATATGGAATATTACAAATGTAATTACCGATTTGCCAGAACGCACGGGACGCAGCGAACTTTATATTACTCGAGAATACGCTCGCGTAATGTCGCTCGACGCCGATGTACAGACTATTTATCCCGGTTTGACTTCGCAGGAAATCGAAGATTCGCTGATGTCTAAAAGACAAAAGCCGGAAATGAGCGCCGAGGATTATGAAGCCTTTATGGTTTGGCATCGCGGACTTGCAGTGCCTGCCGCTCGCAACCTTGACGATCCGACAGTGCAGCGAGGGAAAAAACTGTTTTACGAAACAGGATGTGTTGCCTGTCATCGTCCTTCGTGGACTACTCGCAGCAACTATACTCCGCTACCGTCCATATCAAATCAAAAAATATATCCTTATACTGATTTGTTGCGTCATAATCTCGAAATGAAAGAGCCGGGACGCGTACAGTTGTGCCGTACTACGCCATTGTGGGGAAAAGGATTAATGCAAATAGTTTCGGGACATACCGACAGACTTCACGATTTGCGGGCGCGAAACACGGCAGAAGCAATATTGTGGCACGGCGGCGAAGCCAAACAAGCAAAAGAAAAATTCCGTAAAATGTCAAAAGAAGACAGAGATGCTCTTATAAAATTTTTGGACGCAATTTAATGAAATTAACACATGCGAAATGGTATGCCTTTGGAATATTAATCGTTATATTGGCTGTACTTGTCGCTGCAACCGTAGTTGAGAAAATTTTCGGAACAGAATTTGTTGCCGATACAATTTATGGAGCATGGTGGTTTGTTGCATTGTGGTGTGCATTTGCTCTAATGTCGTTTGTTTATATCATTCGCCGCTCCTTATATCGAAATAAAACAGCGTTTATTCTGCATTTTGCATTTGGAGTAATATTGCTCGGAGCATTCGTTACATATCTTACTGCCAAACGCGGATACATGCATATACGGCAAGGAGAAATATCAAATACATACATATCCGAAAAAAATGAAACAACTCAAACCTTACCTTTTGATGTTAAACTGGTTCTTTTCGACATAGAATATCATCCTGCTACATACGAACCTGCCGATTTTATCAGTTTCTTAAAAATAGATAACGAAATATGCCGTGTTTCGATGAATAAAATATATTCGCACAAAGGATACAGATTTTATCAAATGGATTACGATACTGATGAAATGGGAACTGCGCTAATGATAAATCACGATACTTACGGCATCTCGATTACGTATGCCGGATATTTTTTGCTGGCGCTGTCGATGCTGATTATACTTTGGATTAAACTGCGATGGCGGATATTTTATATTTTTGCGCCTCTTGCTCTTTTGTGGTATTATATTTCACAATTAAATCCAATGACGCCAATATTACGTTCGCCAATGCTTGCCGCTCATGTTTCGGTGATAATGTTATCTTATGCTCTTTTTGTTTTTATTACTGCAACAAGCATCATTGGGATGTTGTCGAAACGATTGTGCATCAAACTGTACGAATGGAATAAAATTTTGCTTTATCCCGCATTGTTTATGCTCGCCTCAGGAATATTTATTGGCGCAGTGTGGGCAAATATTTCGTGGGGACGTTATTGGGGCTGGGATGCAAAAGAAACATGGGCGCTCATAACAATGCTGGTTTATGCCATTCCAATGCACAGCAACAGCTTTTCAAGATTACGCAATCCTGTAAAATTTCATGTTTACTGCACCTGCGCTTTTTTTGCCGTAGCGATTACGTTTTTTGGAGTTTCATATTTTTTAGGAGGAATACACAGTTACGTCTGAAAATTACGATACATAGCTCGGTATAAACTTCAGGTTTTTCTTTTTAATCTCGCATTTTTACACAGCGCAAAGCAAGCAGCACGTCATTGCGAACTGCGAAGCAGGAAGCAACCGAGTTTACGAGCTCGGCGCAGCCAATCCAGAAGACAACCTGACAGGTTTTCAAAGCCTGTCAGGTTTGATGATGCTTGTTGTCCCGTCAGGGACAGTCATTATTCCCAAATTTTTCAGACAAAACATTTATCTCTGCAAAATGACTTTTTAAGGAGAACCTATTTATTCAGCAAAGACAAATGCGCCTTTGTCGATGACATAATGGTGATTTATATTTCTGCTTTCTGCTTCGCTTATCCAGCGGCGCGCTTGCCATGCCTGTACCGACGAATCTATTATCAACAATTCAGGATGATAATTATTCAATATCGCTTGAATGTTATTTCCCAAATATCTGTTTACTATTAAAAAATCAACATTTAGCGGGTTTTTTGCCTGAAAAATATCGGCGGCAGTTGCAATTTTTATTGATTTATTGTTAAATATGATGACATTTTTATAAGATTTTATAATATCATCTTTATCGAAATCAGAGGAAAGCAAAAGCGTTTTTACTTTTTTTATTCCGAGTTTTACAAAATTATTTTCCGTGTTAAACTCAAAATTATTTCTTATATTTTCGCTGTCGCGTATATTTACCATATTTTGTCCGACAATGAAACTTATAAACGACGAATTTTTTGTATCATAAACAATCATTTGACGCTGATTTTCATGTTCAACTTTTCGAAAAGAATTTATTCCGCAAAACACAATAAAACAGGCAAATATTGCAATTATATTTTTTCTGTTGCCAAATGCAGTATAAAATGCCAAAAGTATGATGGCAATAATAATTATGAAAACCTGTAACGGACTCAAATATATGTTATCAGTAAGCGAATATGGCAGCATTTCGACATTTTGCGTAATGTCGTTTGCAGCAGAAACACAAATATCCAAAAACCATCCAATCAATGGTCCAATCACGGGAATCCACGACAGCATAAAGGTTGCCGCAACAGCAAACATTATAACCGTAACGAGAGGAATTATCAAAATGTTTGTAATAAGAAAATAATTCGGAAAAGAATGGAAATAAAATATTGTCAGTCCCGATGTTCCTATTTGTGCTGCAAGCGAAACCATTGCAAGGGCGAAAATGTATTTGAGAATTTTGTTGCGTATATAAGCCGTTTTGTTCATCAACGGCTGAAAGTAAACTATTGCTATGACAGAACAGTACGACAGTTGAAATCCTGCTTCAAAAATATTGTAAGGATTTATAATCAACAAAAAAAATGCCGATGCCGCCAGCGAATTGTAAATATTGACTTTTTTGCCAAACAATTCGCCAAGCAATACAAACGAAAACATCACGCAGGCGCGACAAACCGAAGGCGAAAATGCAGCAAGCGCAGCATACAGCCAAATTCCGAAAAACACTATTCCTGTTCTTACGAATTTTCCAGACCGGCGTTTATTTACAGGCTTAAACAAAAAAACCAAAACCGCATATACCAGTCCGACATGTAAACCGCTCACAGCAAGAACATGCATTGCTCCCGCCACGCTGTATGCGCTGATAATTTCGTCGCTCAACAATTGTTTATCGCCGATAATCAAAGCGCGAAGAACAGCAAAATTGTCGCCATCGATATTGTTTTTTGTAAAACAGTCGAACATTGCAGTTTCAATATCAAAAATCAATTTTTTAAACCACAGGTTTTCGTGTTGCGTTTTTTTATAATTGCCTGCCGAAACAAATGTTGCAGCAAAAAATTTTCGGCGGGCAAGATAGTATGAATAATCAAATTCTTCGGGATTTTTGGGCGGCGAATTTGCAGCAAAAGTCGTATTCAGCATCAAAACATCGCCGATTTCAAGAGCGCCTGAAACACTGTCGGTTGGAACATAAACGAAAGTCTTCTCGTCAACTCCTGTCCAATTCGTTGAACTGTCGCGATATGCCTTTATTTGCAGTGTGAGTCTGGTAAAACGCTCATCTACATCAGGTTTTTCGATAATTACGCCTTTGAAAAATGATTGCCTGTCGAGCATCAAAGTCGTCTGATGGCAACGATTTTTCATTATTCCCGCTCCAAACAAAAACAAATTGCAAAATATCAAAACGCCCCAGAGCCAACGATATTGATACGATTTTACAAGCCGAACGAAAAACAGCAAAACAAAAACAAACAGCAAAACAAAAAGTATCCACGAAAAATCGAAGCGTTGTTGAAAAATCAATTCTTCTGCAACAATTCCGCACGACAACGGAATAAACAACCGAACAAAAGGCAGACGCCGAATATATTCTATAAAGTTCATCTTTTTTCACACTTCTCGAAAAAAATTACCCTGTATTGAAATTTTTTTTTGTCTTATAATTTATATTACAGGTCAAATTTTTCTGTTCGCAAAGTTATATGATTATTTAATAACTTACAAATTATATAAAGTCAATAACTCGTTGATAAAAAACACAAGCGGCTATTATTTCGTTTAATGCGCTTATTTTTGTACGCCGGT
Source organism: Prevotellaceae bacterium (assembly GCA_031269545.1). Classification (GTDB taxonomy): domain Bacteria; phylum Bacteroidota; class Bacteroidia; order Bacteroidales; family UBA932; genus JAIRKV01. Next base: position 1,447 of record JAISYZ010000214.1, on the reverse strand, counting down.
TTTATTACTTCATGCTGCATAATTTTCAGAGATTAAAAATGAAAACAACTGAAATTTTTGGCGCATGTTCGCAATAATCAATAAATCAATCAATAAGCACATAGACAACTCGGGGGAACCCCAAAAAGTATTATTTTGTATAATCAAACTCGCAATATATATAAATTTTCAATTTGTCAAAATTCGTAACTTTTAACATTTCTCTTTTTTGAAAAACCAGTTTTTGGCAAAAAAATATTAACATTTCAACTTCATAAACGCCATAAAATCAACAAATAAGAAGTGGATTTAAAATTTGACAAAATAAACGCTATTTTATTTGGTGGCGATTTTCGCTAAAAATACCTTTGCGAAGTATTTCAAAATTTTTTTACATAACAAGATTAATGATAAATAACGCAGCAGGCATACATGGCAAAAACATAATAAATTCGCCATGCACATGCGGTTTTTACCTGCCTTTAAATGAATATTTCGAGAAGTTCCACGAAAATTTTGTGAAATCCTGTACAATATTCAGGAAATTCAGCAGAATATTCAGGAAATTCAGCGGAGTATTCGGGAAGTTCAACAGAACATTCGGGAAGTTCAGCGAAACATTCGGGAAATTCAACAGAACATTCGGGAAGTTCAGCGAAACATTCGGGAGGTTCAATAGAACATTCGGGAAGTTCAGCGAAACTTTCAGGAAATTCAGCATAACTTTCAGGAAATTCAGCGAAACTTTCAGGAAATTCAGCGAAGCATTCAGGAAGTTCAGCGAAATATTTTGGAAGTTCAGCGAAATATTTTGGAAATACAGCACGAAAAATATTAAACACAATTTAAATATGGTATTAAACACAAAGCAATTAGAGAATAACAACCTGACAGGTTTCCGAAAACCTGTCAGGTTTAAGAAAAAAACAAACAAATTTTTAATTTAATGTAAATAAAAAATTATGAAAAAAAAATTAACAAAATTCATGGCAAACATGCTGCTGGTAGCAGCAATTGCCGCAGTGGCTGCCTCGTGCAGCAAAGATGATCCCGCACCTGCAAAAAAACAGTCTGATGTATATGTTGCAGGAACCGAATCTAACGGAAGCGCATATGTAGTCAAAGGATGGAAAAACGGTGTGGCTACTGCGCTTACAGATGGTACAAACGATGCAGGTGCAAATTCCGTTTACGTGTCGGGCGATGATGTATATGTTGCAGGACGCGAATATAGTGGAAACAAGTCTGTAGCCAAAGTATGGAAAAACGGCAAGGCGACCGCGCTTACAGACGGAACAAACAGTGCAGCGGCAAGTTAGTTTTACGTATCGGGCAGCGATGTATATGTTGCAGGAGACGAATATAAATGTTTCAACAAATAAGAAGACCTATTCTGGAAAGTCGCAGCTGCGACTCCGCCAGCTGACGCAACAGACACCGCAAGGTCAACTTCCGTTTTAGTGTCGGG
>JAISYZ010000124.1 GCA_031269545.1 Prevotellaceae bacterium | reverse complement strand
TGTATTCAATAAAGTTGTATCTTTGCAAAAATTGTTAAGACGTTTTTATCAAGATGAAAAGTTTAGACGGAACATTAAGGACATTACAGGAAAACAAGCAACGACCATTGCGAATGGTTGTTGTATATTTTGATTTGGTTGCGTGGTTTTCGAATAAGATTGTGTATGAGTTGGTGAATGAAATAGTTGCTTTTGAGACGTTGAGGGTGGCAGAAGAGAAAATGAAATAGCAGTAAATCAGAGGATTTTCAAGGAGCAAAAACTTCTTGAAACTTCGAGATTTTTCAAAAATCAAGAAGAATTTGCAAGAAAAGTTGTATCTTTGCACCATTTAAATTATCTCAACTAATAATTAAAAAAATATGTTAGAACGTCCGCCCATAGCAACCGAACAGGAAGAATTTGATTCTTATAAACTTGCATTTACACCTGATATTCAGAGCATAAATGCCAATTATCCTTATTGGGACAAGGTAAAGTACATTCAGACGAGAGACAAGATTGAGAGTAAATCACTATGGTTTGCTCTCAAAGCGTTTCGTCAGTTAAACCGAACATTTGTTAGTTTTGGCGACTATCGTTTCAGTTATATGATTACTGATGAAATGTTTGAACTGCTGCATTATTTCGATATGAATATAGGTGGCAGTTTGACTGACGAAAATCTTATACCTTCCGAAAACAAAAATGCCTATCTTGTGTCTTCAATAATGGAAGAGGCGATTGCATCGAGCCAAATGGAAGGGGCTGCGACAACGCGAAAGGTAGCGAAAGATATGCTACGCAAAAGCGAAAAGCCTAAAAACAAAGGACAGCAAATGATTTTAAACAACTATCTTACTATTAATTATATAAAAGATATTGCAACCACCGAATTTACAGTCGAACAGTTGCAGGTAATTCATCGCTCAATGACAGAAAACACATTAGATGATGAATCTGATGCCGGAAAAATACGCCGACACGACAATATTTTAGTTATGGACAGCATAACGGGTGATGTTGCTCATACTCCGCCTCACTACGATGAACTTACAATGTTGCTTACTGATTTGGAACGATTTTTCAACAAAGATGAAAAGACATTTATTCACCCGATTATCAAAGGAATAATCATACATTTTATGCTTGCGTTTTTCCATCCTTTTGTCGATGGAAACGGACGCACCTCGCGTTCTCTGTTTTATTGGTTTATGTTAAAAAAAGGCTATTGGCTAATAGAATATATGTCTATTTCACGTATTATCTACAAGACAAAACAGGCGTATGAAAAAGCATTTTTATACACAGAATATGATGATAATGATTTGACATACTTTATTTTATATAATTTGCGGACAATGAAAAAAGCGTTTGAAGAATTAAAACTTTATCTTAAACGCAAAACTGAAGAAAACAACAGTATTTTATTGTTGGCAAACATCAAAGGGATAAATCCGCGTCAAGCCCAAATTTTAAAAATTGTACAGGAAAAACCGAATATTTGTTTATCGGTTAAGGAAATAGAAAACCGTTTTTCAGTTTCAAATTTCACAGCACGCACAGATTTGGAAAGTTTGGTTAATTTAGGATATTTATCTGAAATTCAATTAAATAAAGTAAAGCGCAATTATATAAAATCAGGAAAATTTGATGACTTAATAAAAGGGAAGATGTAAAAAACTTCTTGATTCTTTAAAAATCAAGAAGAATTAATGAGTTGAGATTACTGAATTGAGTCGTCCAAAAGGCAGTAAATCCAAGGTCAAGAAGTTGACAGGTAAAGAAGAGATTAAAACCTTATTGGATAAAAAGGTGTCGAAAAGCGCTATAGCAAGAATATTAGGCGTACACAGACTCACGGTAGCACAATTTGTGAAAGATATTGTTGCTAAAGGATAAAATATTGAAATTTTGGTCAAATTCACTGCATGGAGTGTTTGCACTGACTTCAATGCAATACTGCAAACAATCATTCAAAACAGGTCTTTCCAAATTCTTTTTGCCTCCACTGTTCCAATATCAAACCAAAGTTGGAATACCCTATATTGCTGATTAATAATATAGATAAGGCAAGTATGCTCCGAGAGAGCCCGAACAAAAGCAATCGTTTTTTGATGTGTTTGATGAATTTTTGATGAAACACCCGATTTCTGATGTGCGTAAAAAAAATTTTCCGAGTTGTACCTGTCTCTTTAATAAGTTGTTCGGTGAGGTATTGCCGTCGATACGCCGGAAAAAATTATGATTTTCAAAAAAAAGATATATCTTTGCGCCCAAATTGATGCTGAAAAGCATTGATTGAAATCCCCAAGCGCTTCTATTTTGAAGCGCTTTTTTCGTTATTTCAAAATAAGTGGGATTTTTTTGTAAATCAAAAACGCCAACAATCTATTAATATGATTATCAGCGTTTTACGAAGTACCCGGAGTCGGGCTCGAAAGATGCAATTTTACTGTTTTTGTAAACAGCGGAAAATAATTATTTTCGCTCATATCCGATATAAAATCAAACAATTACATTCGACAATCTTATTGCATTTTATTGCATATTGTTGCAAAATATTGCGTGTATGTTGTGCAAAATACTTACCTTTGCACAACGAAAAAAAATACGATTATGCCTACAGTGAAAGCATTCATCCGGACAACATCCGGCAAAAAAGATGTAAATGTGCGATTCAGATATTCAGACGGGCGCACGATTCAGCTCTTCCATAAGAGCGAAATTTTAATCAATCCCGCCACATTCGATAAGAAGCGGGAATGTGTCAAAGCAAAAATCGTCTTTGACGCCGACAAACGATTGTCGATCGACAGGTCGATTAATGACAGAAAAGAGTTAATCAAAAATCTATGTGGTGGAGCGGACAAAGGCACGCTAAACTCTGAATGGCTTGAGCGGGCGATCGACAGGGAACTGCACCCTGAAAAGTACGCTATTAAAAAAGAATCATTCTTTGATTTATTTGAGGAATGTGTTTCAACGCGCAAACTGTCGAATGTCCGCAGGAATAATTTCAAAGTCATCATTCGCTGTCTTAGGCGTTATGAACTTTACAAACAAATGAAACAAAAGGATTTTGCCTTGTCGCTCGATACGTTCACTCCTGATGTGCTGCGCGATGTTATTGCGTTTTTTCAGGACGAACACGAAATACACAAGTTGCATCCGGAACTGTACAAGCAAGTGCCGGAATCGCGCAAACCTGAGCAGCGCGGGCAAAACACGATTAGCGGGATGCTCGTAAAGATTCGGACATTCTGCATCTGGGCAAAGAAAGAGGGAAAGACGGCAAACAATCCATTTGAGCGTTTTTTTGTCGAAGAATGCGTATATGGCACGCCGTTCTATATCAGCATTGAAGAACGGAACAAACTTTATAAAACAGATTTCTCCGAACGTCCCGCTCTCGGCGTGCAACGGGATATTTTTGTCTTTCACTGCCTTATTGGATGTCGGGTGTCTGACCTTTACAAGTTCACAAAAGCAAATGTGATTAATGGCGCGATAGAGTATATCGCACGGAAAACAAAAGACGGGCGACCGGTAACTGTACGCGTGCCGCTCAATTCGATAGCAAAGGAGATACTTGATAAGTATTCGGGATATAGCGGGGAATCGTTGCTGCCTTTCATCTCGACGCAAAAATATAATAACGCTATAAAAAACATGTTTACCGTCGCCAAACTCACCAGAAATGTCGTTGTACTTGACCCTTTGACGAGGGAGAGCATCATCCGCCCAATCAACGAAATAGCATCCTCACATCTTGCTCGCAGGTGCTTTGTCGGGAATCTTTACAAACAGGTTAAAGACCCGAATCTGGTTGGTGCGTTGTCAGGGCATAAAGAGGGAAGCAAGGCATTCGCCCGCTATCGGGATATTGATGAGGATTTGAAAAATGAACTCGTAAAGATGTTGGAATAGTGGTTATACCGGTGGTTAATGAAAAAACACCGGTGTTGATATTCAGCGAATTACATCAAATATTTGTGGTTATTAAGGGCGTTATTTGTGGTTATTTTATCAATTTTGTCCATATTTTAATCATTAAATCGCATACGCTATTCTGTATTGAGCAAAATATCGGATATCATCCATGACGTGGTTGTCTTTATCGACGGGAACGCCTACTGTGTTACCGTCCCTGTCTGTCGCCCAGATATAATTCTGGTACTCTCTCCATCCATTGACAGAATCTTCTGTCATGGAAACGACTAAGCCCTGCACTGTCTTCACTCCTGCGGCAACGCTGCCGCTGCCTTTCTTCGCATATTTCATCGAAAAACCTTTTCGCAGTTCCGGGTAGCCGTCGATGTCTCTCCATGCCTCGCCGCCGCCTTTCAGGAACGTCGCTATCCGCAATGTCCCGCCGTTCCCGTAGTCGGCAATAATCAAATCCCTGTACGTAACGCCTTTGTCAAGCAAGAGCTTTGCAAGCATCAAATCGTCAAGTCCCGTTTCGTAAATTAATTCACGTACAAAAATTTCGTTGGCTCTCCATTTGACCTGAATACACGCTGTGGGGTCGGGAAAATATCCGAAGTCGACAACGTAAACAGGTCGGCAGTCTATTTCTTCAAATTCCTTTGCGGTGATTTTGTTCCAACCGGAATAAACACGCCCTTTCATCCCGCCGGTTATCAGCCCGCAAATCTGATTGTAATAGTAAACAGGATTTTTCTCTTTATATGATTCATAGAGCGTAACCGCCTTTTCATTGATATTGTCAATGTTAATATTGTACGTGCCTTTTATCATCTCAATATCAGACGTGGATTTTGGGGTGTAATTCCAAAACACCTCTTTTTTGCCGTTAATAATTACGGGGGCGCACTCTGTTAAGTTGTAATCCTGCCAAATCCAATGCGATTCCGCAGGTGGATTAAACAGTCGGATTACTTTTGTTTCCGATTTTGTCGTTCGGAGTGAAACTATGAGGGTGTCATAATCGTTCTGTTCGAGCTCGTTAGCCTCTTCGATAAGTATATGCGTAAATCCGGCTAACGATTTCATGTTTGCCGAACGCCCTGTCTCTTTAACTGCTCCCTTGCTGATTATCTTGTTGCCGTTGGGTTTATAAACAAACGTCATTTCATTTTCATTTATCTTGAATAGTCCGGTTAAGCCGGATTCCATCAGCCTGTCTTTGAAATCTTGAAACAGCGAATTTCTTATATCTGCTTGAACGCGACGCAAAAAAACGCCACGAAAGTATTCCGCCGAAATAATCTTTAACAGAAAATACTGCGTGCCGAAAAATGACGCGCCACGACCACGCCCGCCGACACAGTCGATAATCTGCTTGTCGGTGTGGAACGCCTGTTTAAACGCCTTATTTATCTTATGTAGCGAAATAACATCGTTATCCATTACGTTCGTCTTGCTGTATTTTGTTTATCATCGAATTGTAGCCGCGACGATAAAGGACGGTATTCTTCTGTTTCGGATTCTCACTTAAATAATACGTGACGTTGCTTGCGGAACAATTTATCACCTTCCCGATTTCTTTATGCGTCCAGCCGTATTTTTTTGCGATGTTCACAAAAACAAGGCGGGGAATTTGCAAATCAATATTTCTACTCTTCGACTTCATTTCTTCGCCTGTCACTTCGTACAATTTGAGTACGCGCTCCAATATGTTCACAATCTCAATCTTTACCATTGTTTGAAAAATCTATAAATTCAATCTGTACTTTTGAGGGAGCGACACCGGTAATTTCAGTTTCGGTACGTTCTGTATAACCTCGTTTTTTGCCCAGCGTCCGCAATGTGAATATAATTGCCGTTTCCGAAGGTGGAGTTATCCATCCTTTAAATTCCTCTTCAACAATCAAAGGAGTGCCTTGTACGAGGTGCTGCAACCGTGTTTCGGCAGTGTCAAGAAAGGCGTCTCTCGCCTCCTCAACGGCTTTAGCATACGTGGGATACTTCTCAATCCAATCATACACGGTTGAGCGCTGAACGCCTATTGCCCGCGCAATGGCAGATATAATACCACCTTTTGCATCACAAATTTTCTGAAAATCTTTTAATTTAGGTCTCATTGCTGTTTATTTACTCGCGCGCGAAGTGTCGGATTTGTAGGATTATTCGATACGTTCAATCATATCGGAAAACAATTCGCCTTTGATAAATTTTTCCTGAGCATCGAATCCAAAACGGCGCATGAAAGTTTCCTTTGCCCGACAGGTGTCAAAATTTACAATTACATAGCTTTCCATGTTTTTAACCTTCGCTTCGGCGTCCTGATTTATTTGTTTCTTTGCTTCTTTGACGGCTTGTTTTTTTGATTCAACAGGCGCAAGGAGCGTGTTAAAATCTTGTTCTATGTCTTTTTCAGCGTCAGTTTGCAGAGTAAAATCAATTCCAATAAATTGCAAGTCGGCGTTTGTTAAACCCGCATTTTTATAGTCAATATCCGGAATAAGCGACATAAGTTTGTCGTAATCCCATTCTCCCTGAACCTGCGTATTGTTAAACCATACGTTTAACTCTTTTTCAGTTTTTTCGTCCACGTTGAGTGCTTCAATTTTCAAGAGATAATCTGTATTTTTGTCGAGACTGTCATACTTGTTGAGCTCGTCCAATATTGCCAATCGCTGATGCCCTGAAACGAGTATTCCTGTACGTTCGTTCCAAACTAATCCGCCGATAATTCCGTTTTTTTTGATATTTTGTTTCAATTTCCGGCGTGCCTCATCCGAAATTTTACGGGGGTTGTAATATGCAGTTTTAATATCCGACCGCCATATTTCAACTGTTTTCGATGTAAAATATTTATTCAGTTCGACTGTCATTTTGCTTATTATCGTAATCAATTAATATTTTTTCGCTCATTGGAAAAGCATGCAGAATTTTCTCTAAATCTGCGGGATAATTCTTGCGCAAATACAGGTAACAATTAAGATTAAAACCAACGCCGCCACTTGCATTTTTTGAATACCGCACGGATTCAGGTAATTTTCTTTGCTTCAACCACAAAACGATTTCTTTGTTTGTCATTTCGGAAAGCGGATAAACGCGATTAGTATTTGAAATGTAATTGTTGGATTCGTATGTATTCAGCATTAAGCGCCGGTTCATACTGTCGGCTTTTTTCATTCCGAAAAACGAATACTCAATACCTGTTTGCAGACGTATTGCATTATCAACGTCCCGAAGTTTCAGTAACTTTATTTTGGGATTGGGGACACAATAAATGCCGGAGCGAAGTATATACGTCAAATTCCAATGTGGAACTTGAATGATTTTCACATTTTTATACCTTGCTTGCGCCCATCGCAGGTATTTGTCGATGTGTTCCAAATCTTTAACAAAATACATGAAAACGCAAACGATTTCCCTGAAAAACGACGCCATAAAATCAAGTAAAGCAATCGAATCTTTTCCGCATGAAAAGAATAAAATAGCCCGGTCGGACTTTTGCCCGACCGAACTAATTACATTATCAACCAGTCCAATTTTCGTAACCATACATTTTATCCGGATGACATTCCAAACGCACGTCTCATATCGCCATACCGCTGACGGCGATTAATGAACTGTCCACTACGACCTACAGTTCCTCCGCTGCTTGTGCTTGCAGCTCTCATGCCACCCCGATAGTTGGATGTGGCATACGTTGTCCTTCTTCTGACTCAGCAAATCTATTTAAAAATTAATAACTTATATATAATTACAACGTTCAATAACGTTACCTAATTCATACTCAATTTCAGCCATTACATACACTTTACCGTCCGAACCTTCATATTCGAAAGGTTCGTCATTTTCGTTGGTAAGTATGTATGCTTTCGCCCCTTTGACTTCAACAACGGCATAAGGTCGTTTGCCTTTATATTCGCCTGTTAGAAATTTGATGGCGTCGTATTTCACTGGGACAAAATCGTCCCAGTCTCTACCTTCTGGCAAATCAGATTCTTGTGCATATTCTTTGCCGTCCAAGATGTACCGGCAATAGCGCGCAAAATTATTTGGGCGAATCTCTCTGTACTCTTTTTTCTTAGCACCTGAAACGATTTCGTCGAAATACTTTTGTTTAATACTTAATGTTAATACATTCATTATTAAAATATTAGTAGCGGGTGCAAGAATCGAACTTGCTACTTCACCAAGTCAAAGTGATGAGTTGCCGTTACTCTAACCCGCATGATTTTCGACGCAAAATTACATTAAAAAATGTAATTGACAAAAAAAACTTGTATTTCATTGAAAAAATGCGATTTTTTGTAAGATTTTTTTATGTTTGACAACATATTTTTAGCATTTTTAAAAATTGTAATTATCTTATTTCAACCAATTTATAATTTCAGGCAAAATATTTTTATTACATTATTTTGGTATATCAAAATAATGTATTACTTTTGCGTCATAAAAGAATAAAGAAATGAATATTAATAAAGAAATTGAAGGCGTACTTAAAAGTGACGCCTCAAACAAGAAAAAAAGAGACAACCTCTCTAAGTTAGGTTTAAGACCTAACGACATCAAAGTATTGCTGTCTATATATGCAAAGACAGGCGATAGTAAGACAGCGATAATGCTGTACACATTTGGCGTTGAAATAGAGTGTTTTAATGTCGATAAAGAACGTTTTATTTCGCTTGCGACAAGCAAGAAAATAAAGATTGAAGCACAACGCTACAATCATGATACACAACAAGTGTACAAGGTTGTAAGCGACGCTTCAATAGTTGGCGAAAAAGCAATCGAATGTGTTTCACCTGTTTTGAAAGGTAAAAAAGGGTTAAATTCGTTAAAAAAAGTTTGTGATTGTTTACGTGAAGCAGGTGCAAAAGTCAATAAATCGACAGGTTTACATATTCATGTTGGGTTAGATAATATTGATTTTGAGACATATAAAAATATCTTTATTAATTATGCAATGTTAGAAGGTGCTATTGATTCATTTATGTCAGAGTCAAGGCGGGGCAATAATAATAGATATTGCAAAAGCCTTGAAAATTATCTGTTCTACTCTCAAAATGTCACGCCTCAAAATCACGATGACATTATGGAGGCTTTTCACGGCGATAGATATTGCAAGGTGAACCCTTGTTCGTATGCGAGACACAAAACAATTGAGTTTAGGCAGCATCAAGGTACAACTGATTTTGAAAAAATCAATAATTGGTTAAATTTTTTAATGAAACTTATTGATTACTCAAAAAGCAATATACTTGCTGAAAGAATTTATACGGTAAATGAAATACCGTTTCTAACAGCAACAGAAAAAGAATATTTCAACAACCGCGCAACTGCTTTGTCGTAAAGCAGTTGCCAAAAAAAACGAATTATGTGCGTAATAATAGTAAAGCCGGCAGGCGTAAAAATGCCTTCAAAACATGTGCTGCAAATGGCTGCACGTTACAACCCGCATGGGTGCGGGTTTTGTACAAAAAGTTTAATGTACAAATCATTAGACTTTGCAACCTTCATGAAACATTTATCAAATGTTGATGATAGCGAGGCTTGCCTAATTCATTTTAGGTTTGCAACGACAGGTTCGATTAAGGCGTCAAACTGTCACCCCTTCAAAGACAAAGACACTTTCTTTGCTCATAATGGGGTATTGTCAATTGAGACAAGAAACGACAAAACAGACAGTGAAACTTTTTTCAAGGAGTATGTAATGCCGTTCATTCGTAAATATTCATTTGATTCAGATGAATTTAGAACATTAATAAGTGCTTACGACAGTCTCAATCGGTTTGCAATAATGAAAGCAGGCGTAATAAAATTATTTGGCAATTTTCAAGAATTAGAAGGTTGCTATTTTTCAAATTTGCGATTCAAATCAGCGTTCTTTTAACAATGTTTCAAAAAACAATTTTTCTGCAAACAAAACCAGAAAAAAATTGAAATGGTGTTTTTTAGCAGTTATGTTTTAGTCATTTTCACTCGCAAATTAAGTCCCTCGACATATTTAAGGAATATGTCGAGGGTTACGTTACTTCCTTCCTCAATCGCTTTTGCCTGATCGGGACGAATCCCTGCCGCAATTGCTGCGGCGTACAAGGTTTTTTCCTGCTCAATCCGGGCGTTTTTCAATATTTTTGCTATTTTGGATTTATTTTTTTGCAGCTCGTTTTCAGTTGTTTCGAGCAACAGAATTTCCCGTTCAAATCGATTTTTTTTCGATTCTTTTGCTAAATCTTTTTTCATGTTCCAACAATAATTATGACGACAAAGGTATTACATTTTTTTGTATTACCAAACTTTTTTAATTAATTGATTGAGTAAACGCCTTGTTTGCCCGTCGTTTATGTCAATGTAACCTTTGATTACTCTGATAGAGTAATATATGGTAGCCTCGCTTCTATTTATCACCTTAGCGATGTCTTTGTGGTTGAATCTCGCAGATTCGGCGAGATAGCAAAACGCTTGCCTCGCTAATGCGATTTCGCTTGTGCGCGTGTCGCTTTTAATTTGTTCGACAGTTACGTTTGCCGATGCTGCAACATCGGCGATAAGTGTATTTAAATCCATATCTGATATTTTTAAATTTTGTTAATACTTTAGTTTTCATAATAATCATCTTCGAACTCGCATAAATTAGGAAAATTTAAATAATTACGCCTTCTTGAATAGTTTTCTTTTTGTTAAGAATACTATTTTTTGGCATTACGAAACCTTCTGTCGAAAAGAGGTATCTATGCGAATAAAACGAACCTCTCTTAATATAACAGTTCATAGTACTCGATGATATCTTGAATTTTTTGGCTACTTGCGTTTTGCTGCCTGAAAATAACAGTTCGCCGTCTAAATAGTAGACATTTACTATTTTACCGTTTTGTTTCATAGTTCTCGTTGCTTGCTATTTCGGGGATAATGTGCAGTATTGTTATTGCACAGTGAAATAATCGTGCAGCCGTTAGGCGCTATTTCCCAAGCGTGCAAAATGTGCTTTTCATCCGCCGAAA
>JAISYZ010000135.1 GCA_031269545.1 Prevotellaceae bacterium | reverse complement strand
TTTAAATTTTTTACAAAAGTAATATAAATTTTTGATTTGCGTTTTTTTCAATAATAATGGGGTGCATTCGATGAGCAGATTCTATGGCTCCACTTCCGATGATTCCGCCGCCCATATTTCGGTATTGTTTGTATCTCATACGGTTTTTGTTGTTTTCATAATAATGTTTTTTGGAAAATGCGACAATTTGAAATGCACCCAATTAAAAATTATAATTCAGACAATATGAAAAAAGTAGTATCTTTGCACCGCAAAATTATTTTGATATGAATGAGACTGTAAATATTAAAGAACTGAATGAGAAGATACAACGAGAAAGTTCTTTTGTAGAGATGATAAATCTCGAAATGAGTAAAGTTATTGTAGGACAGAAACATCTTTCCGAATCGCTGCTTATAGGGATATTGTCCGACGGGCATATACTTTTGGAAGGAGTGCCGGGGTTGGCGAAAACTCTGGCGATAACAACGCTGTCGAAAACTATCAACGCAAAGTTTGCGCGTGTGCAGTTTACGCCCGACCTTTTGCCCGCCGACCTTATCGGAACGCTTATCTACAGCCAGAAGACAGAGACATTTTCGGTGCGTCAGGGACCGATATTTGCGAATTTTGTCCTGGCTGATGAAATCAACCGTTCGCCGGCAAAAGTGCAAAGCGCTCTGCTTGAGGCTATGCAGGAACATCAGGTTACCATCGGCGACAATACTTACAAACTTCCGCAACCGTTTCTGGTGATGGCGACGCAAAACCCTATCGAACAGGAAGGTACGTATCCGCTACCCGAAGCGCAGGTGGACAGGTTTATGCTGAAAGTTGTAGTTACATATCCCGAAAAGGCGGAAGAAATGCGAATCATTCGCCAAAATATCGCCGAAAAACAGCCGCAACCTCAGCCCGTTGTCAGTCCCGAACAGATTATTCGCGCACGCGAAATTGTCCGCGAAGTTTACATGGACGAAAAAATCGAACGTTATATCGTCGATATTGTGTTCGCAACGCGTAATCCCGACGAGTACAAGTTGAACAAAATCACGCCATTGATTTCGTATGGAGCGTCGCCGCGTGCAAGTATCAGTCTGGCGATAGCGTCGAAAGCATACGCCTTTATCAAACGCAGAGGATATGTTATTCCCGAAGATGTACGGACAATTTGCTACGATGTTTTGCGTCACCGTATCGGTCTTACTTACGAGGCAGAAGCTGAAAATGTTACGACTGTCGATATTATTACTTCGATATTGAATGCGGTAGAAGTTCCATAGTCATGAAATTAAAGGAATTATTAAGCGGAACGAAAGTTCTCGAAATATCGGACAACGACGATATTGACATTTCCGGATTGAGTTTCGATTCGAGGAATATTCCGACGGACGCCATGTTTTTTGCTATCACGGGAGCGAAAGTCGATGGTCACAGTTTTATTGACGCTGCAATCGCAAACGGAGCAAAAGCCATTGTATGCGAGACATTGCCGGAAATAAAGGACGAAAACGTCTGTTATATAAAGGTAAAATCGTCGGGACATGCGCTGGGCGAAGTCGCAAACATTTTCTACGGCGAACCGTCGAAAAAACTTCGATTAGTCGGAGTGACGGGTACAAACGGAAAAACCACAACAGCAACCCTTTTATACCGCATGTTCAAGGATTTAGGCTATAAAACCGGACTGCTTTCGACAATCGCAATATACATCGACAATCGGGAAATCGAAACCACGCACACAACTCCCGACGCACTGACAATCAACCGTATCCTGAGCGAAATGGTGGAATACGGATGCGATTATTGTTTCATGGAAGCGAGTTCGCATTCTGTCGTACAAGGTCGAATTGCCGGACTGGAGTTTAAAGGCGGAATTTTTTCGAATATCACTCACGATCATCTTGATTATCACAAGACTTTCGACGAATACATCAAAGCAAAAAAGGGATTTTTCGATTCGTTGGGCAAAGATGCTTTTGCGCTCGTAAACAGCGATGACCGGAACGCTAAAGTCATGGTACAAAATACCAAAGCGCTTGTAAAGACGTATGCGCTTTCGTCGCCTGCCGATTTTATGTGCCGGATTCTGGAACATTCGTTCGAAGGTATGCTCCTGAATATCGACGGAACGGAAACCTGGGTGAAATTCGTCGGACGATTCAATGCCAGCAACTTGCTTGCGGTATATGCCGCCGCCATACTCCTGGGCGCCGATAAAAACGAAATACTGACGGAATTAAGCGTGATGACGCCTGTCGCCGGACGGTTCGACAGCATCAATTTACCGTCGGGCGTCACTGCGATAGTCGATTACGCACATACGCCAGACGCTCTCAAGAATGTTCTCGACGCAATAAACGACGTTAGACGTGATGCCGGAAAATTGATTACCGTCGTCGGCTGTGGAGGAAACCGCGACAAAACAAAACGTCCGGAAATGGCGCGTATTGGCGTGGAAAACAGCGATAAACTGATTCTCACTTCCGACAATCCGCGCTTCGAAAAACCCGACGACATCGTCGAAGATATGAAAGCGGGTCTGAACTCCGCCCAACTGTCGCAAACGCTGTGCATCGTCAACCGTAAAGAAGCTATCAGGACGGCGTTGACAATTGCAAACAAGGGCGATATCGTCCTGATTGCCGGAAAAGGTCACGAAAATTATCAGGAAATCGAAGGCGTCAAACACCATTTCGACGACAAGGAAATTGTGACGTCGTTCGCAAATTAGGATTGACAGATGACCGGATGTAATTAGCGAATGAAGGCAGAATGAATGAAAAGGTCTGCCTAATAAAATTAGGTGGACTTTTCATTTTTTTTAATTAAGAATTGACGAAAAAATGTATAGGTAATGGAAAACAAAAAAAAATTATTCTATTATTTAGTGTTTGTTATGTTTGTTATTATGATTTGCGGTTGCAGACAAGGTAGCAACCCGATTTTTGATGTTCCGAGTGAAGTGATTGACTTTTATTCATTCGAAATACATGAAAACGAGTATATTCCCAACGAATTGATACAAGAAAAAACGTATATAAAATTAGATGCATCCACCGATGATGCTTTATTTAAATGCATTAACAAAATCCTGATAGTAGGCAACAAAATTTATATTTTAGATGGAAGTAGAAGCGTACAAAAATTGCTAGTATTTAATATTGATGGTTCATTCGAGGGTCTTGTCGGACGTCGTGGACAAGGACCAGGAGAATATTTGCAGGTTACAGATTTTGACGTTAGTACTAATGGCTCCATACATATCGTTGATGGACAATCAGATAGACTTTTTATATTTGACAGTGTTTTTCATTTTGTTTCAGTAAAAAAAATACCTTTTGAAGTTGGTATAATACAATTATTGTCAGACAACCAATATTTATTGGGTTTGTCATCGTGGAACATGGGAGAAACATGGAAAGTTGCTATTACGACTACTGATTTTGAACCATTGGATAAATGTTTGCCTTATGATGAATATTATGATAATAATATGTGGATTTCAGGCTATAATTTTATGCAAACAGAGAATCACATATTATATAATAAGCAGATAAACAATAATGTGTATGCGTTTTCGCATGATGGGAAGTTGGAGAAAATATATCAGTTCGACTTCGGCAAAAAAAATGTACCAAATGAATACAAAAAAGACATAGAAAAAAATTGGGAAGGATTCAGGTTTCGTTGTTGTCTTAAATGTTTTGTTATTGTCAATGAACACTATTGTATTGGGACACTGTTGGACGAATTACAGACAAAGACATTTATTATTGATCGAAACAGTGATAATTTATATATCAGTAAAGAAATAGCGGAAAGAGATTATAGTTATTTGACAGGTTATCATAACAATCAAATTATTACTTACATCTATCCAGGAAAATATGAAAATATTCAATCTGAGGATTTACCTGAAGACGTGAAGAAATATGTTGAAGACGAAAATTTTGTTCTATGTTTGTATAAATTGAAATAAGATGAAAATGGTTAGAAAATCATTGCTTTTATTATTCTTGTCCACTCTATACCAAGTGTTTACATGAAGTGTAGTAACTAAATATCGTAAAATGTTATCCAAGTAGGTGTATTACATGGTTTTAGTATACCAAAATCCGTTATAATAAATCCATTTTCAGAGTTGAAAAACAAACTTCCTAATCTCTTTTATTTAATTCCTGTTTTTTAGATGTTTAATAATGATATATATCCAAATTAAGCTAAAACTAATTGAAATAAACAAACTTATGAGCACTATAGCAACATTGTTAAAACCTCGACTATCAAATAAATTAATTATTTGACTTTGCGATAATAAATTTTTAGCGAGCAAAAACACAAAAACACTCACAAGGGATATTATTAACCCAATTGGTAATAACTGTTTCTTCATCACTATTACAATCCAAATAATCCTGTTACAGCCCAATATCCCCATCCTACAGGGTTTGTTGATGTGGCATAAGCATGATATGCTCCATTTACAGCCATGCCTACGCATATTCCCCCTGTGATATCGCTTGCTCTAGACCATGCAGATGTTGCATCTGGACCAACCTCTGTTTCTCCTGCAATCCAAGCACACCCAATTGATACTTGTTGCAAACTCGAATCCTGGCTATTGCCATTGATTCCTCCCATCATACCCAGTGACATAATCATTGTCACTAACATTGCTAAAATAGCTTTTTTATTTACTTTCATATTTAGTGATGCGTTAAAATTTAAAATATCTTTGTAAATAGTTGATATATAAATAAATATAAGCGATCTTTGATTTTTCGATTTGAAATGAGAGTAACTTTGCCGGCAAAAAAAGCCTGCATATTTTTTGCTACTTCCGTATCCCGCTATGTCTAAAATCCCGACCATAATTTTCAAAACTTTACATATTTAATCGTTCTTTTTTCAAATAATATAACAAAGGTATAACAAATTTTTAATACGAACCAAACAAAACGTAAAAAAATTTGTTAAAACAATCTTTTTCTATTATCAACATGCTGATTTACAGGATTAAATTCCTGCAAAAAAATTTACGACAATCGAAACTTTGCCACGAACGAACACGACTTTTTCAAAGGTTCCGAGATTAGAAAAACGATATTACAGACAATATCCGACTTGGTACATTTGCACATTTATATATTTATGCTTACATTTGTCGCTTAAATTAAGGCAGGATATGACATTAATAAAGTCGATGACCGGCTATGGAAAAGCCGAGAAAGTTATTGAACTCAACAAACTGTACCATTGCGGGTAACGACACCGAACACAGTTACTGCCCTGCGCTGAAAATGCTGTTGGAATGCACGAATTAATCATTACAAATTTATTCGTGCATTTGTGGCATTCTTTGGCTTTCAATTCTGCCCAAAAACAGGAAACCTCTCGTCCGGATGACAGTCCGGGAGCGAGAGGTTGTCCTTCAATGAAAATTGTGGACTAAATTTATGTTACATTTACATGTCCGGGAAAGGACTTTGCAAATCAATATGTATAGGGATTAATTCCATCGTAACATTTATTGTACGGCGTCGTTTACCGTTATTTTCTTCGTATGATGAGCCGTTCAGATT
>JAISYZ010000132.1 GCA_031269545.1 Prevotellaceae bacterium | reverse complement strand
CACATGCATGTCGCGCGAGTTGCCGACAGTTTTTCATGTCATCGGCAGCGCTTCGCGCGAAAATCTCGGCGGCAATTATTTTTCTACCGACATTTTGTCCCTGACGGGACATTTTTATTGATAATTATTTTGTTTGGTTTAATGATTTTGCAAGAATATTTTCAAAATATTTGCAGGATATTAACAATATATAGTGCAAAACCTTGAAATTTTTTCGCCTGATTTTTATTCATAATTATCTATTAATAAATAACTTATATTCTTTTCAAGGAGTAACTATTTACAGTTTTACTATGATTTGCGCTTTTACTTCTGTTTGTTTGTTGCCGTCGATTTTTGTTGTTCCACTGCCTATGGATTCGCGGTTTTTGTATATTGTTTGAGATGCTTTCAGCCAAAGATTTATTCGTTTTGTCAACGAATATCGCAAGTTAAGATAAAATCGCTGTCCTTTCATGTAATATGCAGGAACAGAATATGCATAAAGCATGTCGTTTTCGTAAGCGTATATGCAAGTATTCCAACTGTCGGTGTCGAAATAAGCGTATCGCAACGAAACGTTAAGAGGAAATGAGGTGAAATGGTATGCAATATCCTGAAAAATCATAATTCCTTTTTCGCGAAGTTCGTTGCTGCGTTTGGATGTAGCATATTCTATTCTGTTTTGCATCATTAATTTCCCAAACAGTGTGTAATTAATGTTATAATTTACATGAAATTTAGATTTTTCAACGGTTTGGGCAATATGTGCATCTTCGGGAGTATAATTTTCTTTATTGTTTTTTTGTTTTACATTAACATACATTTTCAACTTATCTGACAGCGCAAAATCAATTCTGAATGCATACGAATATCCTTCGGATGGCGCATTGGCTCTATATCGCAACCATGGAAAAGCAAATATGTCAAAATATCCCGAAAACGTCATGTTCCGCAAAGGCGAGAATGTTGCATTTATAAAAAATCCTTCTTCGTTTTGAGTTTTTGTTCCATCGCTAAAGCCTTGTGCATACAGCGATTGATAATCGCGTGCATAGTTTCTGTACAGCAGCGACAGTTGCACATTTTGTTCCAATCCGAATGTAGCACCGACAAGGCTTGCATTTTTTCTGTTTGAATCGAATGCTGTTTCTGCAAATAAAATCATTCGTTTCCACATCCATTGTACATCTGCCGAATAATTGAAGTTCGCCGATTTATTAAGTTCAAACATGTTGTACGGTTGCAAATCGCGAACATAGTCAGCACCAAACTTATGCCACATTCCCGAAATTCCTGCACGCAAATTTTTATGTTCGTAATTGATATTTGCTCCAAACGCTGTTTCGCTCACCGAGTTTTTATTGTCAATTTCGCTGTGTGTTCGATGCAATCCTGTTGTTTGCAAAGTTTTGAAAATTGTATTTGCGCTATCGGCAATTGTTGCATCTCTGTTTTTGTGCGATGCAAATATTGAAATGTTAAATTTATCAAATCCCATACTTGTCGCTGCGCCTCTGAAATATTTGTTTTCGTCGGTTGATGAATATCCGTAAACTCCACGCGCACGTTTGCGTACTATTGTTCCGCTGACAGACTTATTCAGTCCGAAACCGTTCCACAGTACAAGTCCCTGCCCGAACTGCGCTTGAAAATCGCCGACAATCAACCGTTTCAAAAACTTTTTTGAGTTATACTGAACATATCCCGAAATGAAATCCAAATATTTTTCACCTGCATCTTTTTCTGTTGTTATATTCCATTTTAATCTGTCGGCATACTGGTAAGTGTAACGCGCATAAAGCGACAAGGGCGAACCTTGAAATTTTGTTTCAGCATCGTCTTTATATCCTGCCTGTTTTTCGACAAGTTGTTTTGCTCTTGCAATAATTTGATGTCTTCCGCGACTAATCATGGTTTTGAAGTTTGCCGTATCTGATTTCACCGAATATTCACTGTCCGACTCAACCGTAACAAAGGGATAAAGACTTTCGGCAAGCATGTCGTCAAATCCGTGAATCAAGGCAAGTTCGTACTTGCTCAACAGTTTTCCGCTGTTTTTTATGTATTCCAACAGCGAAGAAATCTGAAAATCGCTTAATATGTACAGTTGTTCCAAATCGGCTCGTGTTGCCGTGTTCAAGTCAACAGGATTAGTCAATAAATCTGCAAATTGATCGTATATCTGTTCCAAATCGATTTCAGAATTTTCATCTTCGTTTGATGCGGCAAATTCTTCAACCAGATTGATAATTATTTTTATCGGATCAATTTCATTTTCTTGAGCATTCGTTTTCGCGCAAATAATGAACAAAAATAATATGATGGCAAAAGTTTTCATTTTTTATTAAATTTATACGAGACGCTTATACAGCTTACATTTCCAAGTACATTGTGATAACTGTATGCAACATCAAAATGTATCCGTTTGTAAACGTAACCTGCTCCAAGCGTAAACAATTCGGGATTTGTAGATACTCCTGCACGCAAACACAATTGAGACACAATATAATATTCCGCTCCTCCGCAAAACGAAATATCATTACTGCTGTCGTAAATCAAATCGGCGCAAAACCAAAGCGATGAGAATGGTTTGTATGCAGTTCCGATTTTATATCGAAGCGGGATTTGTTCTTTTGTTTCGAGCGATAGTGATGATTTTGTCGGATTGAAAACATGAGCGCCGACATAAAAATTATCAGTCAAATCGGCAAATACGCCAATTTCGCCGCTTATTGCAGTCGTACTTTTGTATGCATTTGTAAAATTCAAAGAGTTGTAATTTATTTGCGCACTCAACGACAACATTCGCCAAAGACGTTTTGCGTAGGCAAGTGAAATTTTGTTTTCGCTGTATTCCGAAAAGCCGAAGTGAGCAACAGATCCGCCAAAAACGCCTATTTTCGCAGGAACAGCAACTGACAGCGCACTCAACGAAAGTTCGGATATTCCAAAATTATTTTTATAAAAAGCAGACACTTCAATGTTCGACAGCAAAGCCAATGCCGCCTGATTGTTTACTGTTGACCATACATCAGGCACAGCAACGCCTGCGTTTCCCATTCCTGCCGAACGTGCTCCGTTTGCATGTGCATTGCTTTGCGCATTTGCCATTGTTGCAAATACAAAGAAAAACACAAGTGTAATATTTGTTTTCACAGTCTTCAATTTTATAAGAATATTTTTAAGATATACTTTAAATTATTTTTGCAAAAATAAGAAAATACGCTAAATAAACAAAAAATATTTGATTATTTTTTATTCGACAGTTTCAAACGTTAAATGCAACATTTTGACATATTTTTTCCTGAACACATCAAAAACTCGCGCGATATGCACGAAGGTTTCCAACAATGTGTGAAAGGCTGCCACATCCCTGAGGCTGAAAAAACTGCTGAATGGATATGTTTATTTCGCAGCGATATAAATGATGACTAATAAAAAAACGCCGCATTTTAGCGGCGCTTTCAAATCAATTGTTTAATTATTTGTTTTAAATGTTCCGAATTATATTTTAACTGTTCGGAACGCATGAAGCGTTAATTTCCTGTTCGCGTATAAGTTTCTTCCAACTCATAATTTGCAGGAGAGATGAACCAGTATCTTACGCGGAAAGTCAAATTATCGGTATCAACTTCGCTGTCAACTACTCCTGTGGTTCGAGCAGAACCGCTAAATACAAATACGCCAACAGAACTTGGGTATATTGTATATTCAGTGTAGCCGCCGAACCAATAACCTACATAAGATGCTCGCAGTACGCCGGGTCCCTGTGTAGTGAGCGCTACGCCTGTTTCGGTGTAGGTTTCATCTGCCGTACCGTAACCTCCTCCTTTGTACCATTGGTAATTGACGGTATAAGTTCCTTCCCACGGGCTTTTTACGGGCAGGATATAAATTCCTGTCGAATAATTGCCGCTGACTGTTCCCAGCGATGCTTTTACTATTTTTACTGCCAAAGCATACGATTTTGTCAAATCGAAAGTTTTGGGCTTCAATTTTATAGTGTAGGTGGCTTTTTTCTGTCCTTTCGGAATAGTAATAACATTAGACGCGGGCAATTCGTAATTTGCTGTCGGCAAAGCGAGCGTTGTTCCGCTCGGATCGTAAACAGCGATGGATTCATCAACTATTGCAAGTTCGACTTCAATATCCTTGGGCGCTGGATTTACGCCTGTATAATTTACTTCTATCGGAAGTTCAATTTCATCTTCAACTTCAATGGTTGTAACTTTCACTGCAAACGGAGTAGATGTGCTTCGCGCAGGAAGGTTAAGTTCAACAATTCCGCTCGAACCGTTTTCTTTGAATACTCCTTCTTCGTCAAGACACGAATTAAAAGTAAGCAGGCTTAAAACTGCTATTGCAAAATATTTAATATATATTTTTTTCATCATCTTATATTTTAAAATTTAATAATTTAATTTTTATCTTTAACCCAAAAAACAGGGTTTGAATACGCATTTGCCAGCGTCGGCGTATTTATATTCAGATTATACTCTGTTTGTGGATATACCAACCTGACGGGCAATTTGTCTGTACGTGTCGATTGCGACTGTACCGAAACAAAAGTACTGGTCGGGGCTGTACCGCTTATTGCAGGATAGCCTGTCCGTCTAAATTCGTTCCATGCTTCGTGCGAAAACAGAAGATTGAATGCGATGTATTTCTGCGTTATGATGGCTTCAAGTTTCTCCGCATTCGTTGTTGCAGCATCCCAATCTACAAGATAGTTTCCCGAATGATTATCAATATAATCCTGAACATCGTCTTCGGGATTTACTCCTGATGGCAAAGCATACGAAGCGCCTGTTCTGCTAAGAAAATCGAATGAGGCGGTAATTCCTTTCACAAAATTTGTTTTGGCATCTCCGTCGAGTTCGTTTCCGTTAAGAGCGGCTTCGGCAAGCAAAAAATATGTCTCGGCTGCAAGAGTCAAAGGTGCGGCGGCAGAACGGCTTTTAAATATGCCTTTACTGTCGGGCGTTTCCCACACATACCGCGGAGTCTGCGGACGGCTTGGACTTTCATCGCCAAGTTGCCATGATGGAGTACTTGGAAAATTCTTATATACCAATGCTCCTCTTACGTCGTCGTTTAATTTTGTTCCGTCATAAAATGAAATCACGTATTTTGATGGAATAAAATAGTTTGCAGGCTGTGTTATAGCGCCGCTAACCGCGCTGTGATATACAGTCCAGTAAGGATTTTGCTGGCTCGAAGCGTTATATCCCGGATTTATAAGCACATCTTCTTTAAGAAATCCCTCGCTCGAAAATTTTCCCAGTTCGCTAACGACAAAATCATTAATTTCAGTACCTCTGGCTCGTGTCAGCAATCTCAATTTCGTATTGTTGGCAAACTGAATCCATTTGGTAACGTTTCCGGCAAAAACAGGATCGGATTTGGAGTTTGGCGCTATAACTCCCGCTCCTATATTACCTTCATTTTCCTTTAATATTTTTATGGCGTCGTTGAGTTCGGCAACGAGATATTTATACACATCTTCGGCTTTGTCGTATGCGGGACTGAGGTTTCCCGAACCGCCCTGCAATCCTTCGAGATATGGCACATCTCCATAAAAATCGGTAAGCAAATGGTAAGAGTAAACTTTCAAGATGTGTGCAATTCCTCCGAATATGGCATAAGCAGAATTGGCTTCGGCTTTTTTGATCATTGTATTATAATCTCTCAAATCGCTGAAAATAGCAGTCCACGCTCCTGTATTGAATGCAGACGTGAATGCGTAAGTGTATTGAGCGCCAAAACCCGAAATACCGCTGCCCGGAACCTGATAACCTACGATGTAGGCTGATGATAAATATCCGTAATAGTATATCTGGTTATATAATGTTGAGGCAACGACAGCCGGCAAAGTCAAGTCGGGCGTTATTACTGTGCCTGTTGGGTCGTTGGGATTATCGTTTATATCCAGGTCGCACGAATTAAACAAAACTGCGACAACTAACAATGTAAATAACTTTACTTTTATAAAATTTCTTTTCATATCGTATTTTTTTTAGAATGTTATTGAAATAGTTCCTCCGAAATACCGTGTCGGAGGCGATTGAGACAATGTGGCAACACCGATCGCATTGTTGTCGTTAGCGCTGTAATCGGGATCAGTATATTCGTTTGACAGCGGTGTCCACAGGAAAAGGTTGCGTCCCTGTACGCTTACCGTTACCTCTTTTACAACGTTCGATAATTTTGCAAAAACGGACTTCGGCACTACGTAACTTAGCGACAGTTCTCTCCATTTCCAGTAAGCGCCCGAATAAACGTAGTTGCTGTAAGCGCCGCGGTTGTAGGTAGCGTTTGTCCAGAATCCCGAGCCTCCATCAGATACCGTTACGTTTGTATTGGCAACATATTCGCCTGCATCGTTCAAATAAGCTGAATTTGGAAATACAAAACGTTCTCTGTTGTAATATGCCGAGCGCGCCGATGCTCCTGTGAAATCAGCATTGCTTCCTTGCGCTATGGATGCAAAATAGTATCCGCCTCTGTATTCAAAAACCAGCCCGAGCGAAAACTGTTTCCATCGCAGATTGAGATCAAGTCCCAGTCGATATTTGGGCGTAGTATTTCCTAAATGCGCCGATTCGGTTGACAATGATGGATAACCTGTGTTTTTATCAACAATAACCTTGCCGACAAGTTCTTTCGGATATGGAACGCCTGCTTCGTTTTTTGCAGGCACTCGCGCATAGTCGGCAACAATAATCTGATTGAGTTCGTATCCTTCTTCTGCATATATTACGCCGCTTCCATTTACTCCTATCCTCTTTGTATCGGGATGTAATTCTTTCAGAAAATTCTTGTTATGAGTATAGTTTGCGCCGATTTCCAAATTCCAGTCCTTTTCTTTTATCGGATTCAGCCGTAACGATGCTTCTATGCCTCTGTTTGTTACTTCGCCCGTATTGAGCAAATAACCGGTATATCCTGACGATGACGCAACCGAAGCGGATATTGCCTGTCCTGTTGTGCTTGTGAAATAATAGTTGAACTGCACTTCGGCAAGATTTTTTAAAAGACTGAATTCAGTACCAACTTCATATCCTTTTGTGATTTCGGGCTTCAAATCAGGCGAAACCAAATCGGCAGATTCACGGAAATATGTACCGTTTGAATAACCTGCTACCGAATTATAAATGGCAAGTAATGAGTGAGCGCCTATATTCACATTACCCGTTTTCGACCATGCTGCTCTCAATTTCAAATAGCCAAGCACATCGCTGTCTTTCAGAAAATCGAATGCATCAGTAGGAACAAACGAAACGCCCACCGAAGGATAAAAGTATGATCTGTTTTGAGGTGCAAGCAGCGAAGTCCAGTCGTTTCTGCCTGTTACATGTAAAAACAGATAGTTTTTATACGAACCGACAAAATCGCCCCATACTCCATAAGTTCTGGAATGTGAAATATCGCTGTTGGGACTTGGATCGACAGAGCGGTTACTTATATTGTACAGTCCGGGAATTACCAGCCCCGAAGCGCTTACTTCCGTAATTTTATAATCCTTATAAACATTCGACAGTCCCAGTGTAAGATTTAACTTGAAATCGCCTATTTTTCTGTCTATCGCAAGCTGAAAGTCATGGTTATATCTGTACGTATTTATCTGTCCATCGTAAATAGAACCTGCAATATCAGTTTTGCCCTGTACTGTACGCGCATAGTCGCTGTATGTGTATTTATCGCTGTATTGTTTAGACTGATAATATCTGTGCGATATTGAAGCTCTGTACAAAACGGATATCCACGGCAATATTTCCAGTTTCAATTCAACATTTCCGGTAAGATAAGTATTCTTTGATTCGTTGCGATAGAGAGCCGCAGTCCAATAAGGATTTGTGTACCATGGATTAAAATAACCTTCGGGAGTAGCCCAGATATTGTTTTTATAATCTTTATACGAGGTAACAGGAATATTTGCAGGAATATTTTGCAAATCTTCATAAACATAACCTGTCTGGCTTGTTATATCGTAATTGTTTTCGACATAACTTGCGTTGTACGACAGAGTCAGATTTTTCAATATTTTCTGACTGTTGTTCAGACGCAGCGACACACGCGAATATTTATCGAACGGCGTGGTTCCCGTTGAATTGAGATATTGAGCCGAAACGTAGGAAGTATAATTATCGTTGCCAAAACTGATTGATACATCCGACTGGGTTTGTACGCCTGTTTCCCAAAAATCCTGTCTGTCGCTTTTTGCAGAATAGGTAGTATATTGCTGATCTCCGTTTTCAAGAGGATAGCCAAGTTCGCGCAACGAACCATCAAATGCGGGACCGTACTGCTGATTTTCGACAGGATCAAATACCTGTGCGCCTGCGCTAGAGCCTTGCCCGAATCTGCTCTGCAACTTCGGAAAAAAACTTACTTCCTGAAAAGTCAGAGTTTGTGCAACTTTGATAACAGGTTTGCCTTTTTTCCCCTTTTTAGTCGTTACGATGATAACTCCGTTTGAGGCTTCCGAACCATAAAGCGTTGCGCCCGAAGCGCCGTTCAGTACTTGAATATCTTCAACATCTTCGGCATTGATATTGTTCAGTATGGCAGAACTTGCAACGATGTTATCAATCACAATCAAAGCCTGATTTTCGCCCGTGATAGAACGGTTTCCTCTCAACACCAGACGATAAGTAGGATTAACTCCGCTTGATATTGCATTAACCTGCAATCCGGGAACTTTTGCCGTAAGTCCTCCTGCTATCGAAACGGGCTTTGCCGCTACCAGTTTTGTATTCGTAATTTTAGTTGATGCATAATCCTGCGCTCTTTTCGGGCGAATACTGCCTCCAGCCGTAACAAGCGCTTCGTCGAGAACATTAATGTTTTCCTGAAGCGTTATAACCAGAGGTCTGCCTGCATCCGATACTTCAACATCCAGATTTTTGTATCCGAGCGAAGACAGAGATAAGGTTAGCGGTAACGGACTGTTTGTGATAAGTGTAAAATATCCATCGTTATCGGTTATAATTCCGTAAGATGTAGATTTTAGAGAAACCGAAACTCCTACCAAAGGAGCTCCGTCTTTGTCAACAACATTTCCCTTTATGACTGTTTGAGCAAACAATCCTGACGAAAGGGAAATAAACACTGTGCATAACAGCAATACGCGAATGCATGAATGTTTTTTTTCCGAAGGAAACAACAAGTTTCCAAAAATTTTTCTTAATTTTGTCATAAATTCTAACTTTAAGTTTTAGAATGGGCGCTTTCTTATCTACTGCTAATGGATGGGAGCGCCTTTTTGTTAATAATTTTGTTTGTAATTTAATTAATTGCTTAACATTACATCTGCGAAAGATGCAAATAGCGATAAAATTTTAGTTTCATAACTTCTTATAAAGAATTATGAATAATTCAGTGTATTATGCCGCACTGCGGCACATTCGCATACAACACGACTGTTTAAGATTTGCTTTCATATTCCGTAATTTTTGTAAATAAATAATCAAAGTTCGTTTTCTTGCAATACAAGAGTTGTTCTGTCGAAAAAACAGACGGAATATACATGTGAAATGTTGTTTTATTTCTAAAAAATAAATAGAAATTTGGTGTGCGGTTGATTTGTTGTAATATATTTTTTCGGATATTAGCGCCGAATAGTATAATAGTATAATAGTATAATAGTATAGTTTTAAATATGATTTAACTGTTTTAAATATAGAATAGATAAATTCATTGCAGTCCATCAGTATAAAAATGAAAAAATAACCCAAACTGCTGACAGGCGAATTACCTGTCAATGTTGAATATACGTTTTGATATTCTGCTAATTTATATGTGTTATTTCTTCTATACATTATCAAAAAACATTTAATTTGATTTTACAAAGGTAAAAACAAAAAATAACATACGCAATACCACATTTATGGTATTTTTAAAAATTTTATGATTATTTTAAGAATGTTTTGCTAAATTTGAAATGCTAATATGCTGTTTTATACTTTTTAAAGCACAACATTTTCTCAATATTTACTCAACATATAATAACGGATTCTGTAAAATTTTAATATTAAATATAAAAAGTATTAAAAAATATGTGTATTTGCATCGAAAATAAATTATTGTTAATTTAAATAGTCTCTCCTCAAAAAGCAAAATTCCCAGATACAAAAATTAATAAACAAGTATGTCGAACCTGACAGGTTTTAAAAACCTGACAGACAAAACATTTGTTTCTGTAAAAATCACTTTTTAAGGAGAGGCTGTTTACCATTTAAAATTTATTTACTGTCTGTCTTATTTTTACCAATCGTGTTAAAACGCTTTCGAGCAAATCAAGATGCAGCATGTTTGCTCCATCCGATTTTGCCGCATGTGGATTCGGATGCGTTTCAACGAAAAGTCCATCTGCGCCGACTGCTATGCCTGCACGCGCAACAGTTTCGATAAAATCGGGCTTACCGCCTGTTATTCCCGAAGTTTGGTTTGGTTGCTGCAACGAGTGTGTTATATCTAAAATCACAGGACAATTATTTTTTTTCATTTCAATGATTCCGCGATAATCAACAATCAAATCGTGATAACCGAATGAGGTTCCGCGATCGGTAAGCATTACTTTTTCGTTTCCCGATTCGCGTACTTTGTTTACTGCAAAAGTCATGGATTCGGGCGAGGCGAACTGTCCTTTCTTGATGTTTACAAATTTTCCCGTTTCGGCGGCTGCAACAAGCAAATCTGTTTGTCGGCAAAGAAATGCAGGTATCTGCAAAATATCAATTTCGTATCGTGCGACTATTGCCGCTTCTTCGGGATTGTGAATATCGGTAACAACAGGCGTTTTCAATGTATGACGAATATTTTGCAAAATTTCCAAGGCTTTTTCATCTCCTATTCCCGAAAAAGAATCTAATCGCGACCTGTTTGCTTTTCGATATGATGCTTTGAAAATATAAGGAATTTCAAGTTTATCGGTGATTTCGATAATACGTTTTGCAATATCAAAGCATATTTCGCTTGATTCGACAACGCAAGGACCTGCAAGCAAAAAGAAATTTCCGCTGTCAACGTTTTTTATATATTGAATATTTTTTATCATAACCATTTTGTTTTGTGCAAAGGTAAGAAAAAGTTCATAAAGTTTGTCATTGCAGAAGCGCAGCCTGAAACAATCCAGAAACAACTGACTGTTTTTTATTTACAATTTTCTACTATCGATTTGATTAATATTCATTAAATCGTAAATCATTAGACAGTTAATTGTAAAAGCCTTTCTTACAATTTCATCATTTTGTTGAGGTCGAAGGTAAAGGGCAGCATCAAACTTACGCTATCGATGACAATAATAGATTTTATTCCTCCCATTATAAGTTTTATTTTTGTGCTTTGCCTGTTTTCGCTTTCGACCAAAACCTGTCGGCACGAACCGCATGGATAAACTTCGTCTTCGTTTATTTTGCCATCGACTGCCGATGATATTGCTATCGCTTTTATTGCTACATCAGGATATTTTGCATTTGCGTAAAATACAGCAACCCGCTCGGCGCACAGTCCCGACGGATATGCATTGTTTTCCTGATTGCTTCCTGCGATTATTTCTCCGTTTTCGAGCAAAACCGCCGAGCCTACATTGAATTTAGAATATGGAGCGTACGAAGTTTTGGTAGCCTCGTGTGCGGCTTCGAGCAACAAACGCTCGGTTTCGTCAAGTTCGTCAATCGAATGGTAATGTTTCGCCTTAATATTTATTTCAAATTCGTTCATCTCAAATATATTTTTTGTAATTTTACAATGAAAATTACCGATTTAACTGTTTTATTTGGCTGCAAATTTACTATATTTTTATTATTTTAATAATTTTGCAAAAAAAATCGAATATGAAAAAAATTTATTTATTGGTGTTTTCATTGATATTATTAATGAATTTTGCTTTTGCGCAGAAACTTACCCGCGAGCAATATATCGAAAAATATAAGAATATTGCAATACGGCAAATGAAATCGTACGGAATACCTGCAAGCATAATACTGGCGCAGGCTTGCCTTGAATCGAACAATGGAAACAGTTCGTTGACTGTTAACGGAAAAAATCATTTCGGAATAAAATGTGCAGGCTGGCAAGGACGCAAAATTTATCACGACGATGACAAGCCAAACGAATGTTTCCGCTCGTACGGCACCGACGAAGAATCGTTTGTTGACCATTCGGATTTTCTTCGTTACAGACAACGTTATGCGTTTCTGTTCGATTTGAAAATAACCGATTATAAAGGCTGGGCACGAGGTTTGAAAAAAGCGGGTTATGCAACCGCTCCGAATTATGCCGAAATGCTGATAAAAATCATTGAGGATTTTCAATTATACAAATATGATGATAAAAATTATGTTCCATCGCATGAGCCGAATACAACAGGCAAATCTGAAGATAAGCATAAAAAAGAAACTGAACACATCGAAGTTGTAAAAAAACCTTCGGAAGCAATGCGCGAATACAATATCGACAATTTTGTGATTGTGCTTAATCGCAATGTAGGCAAGCGAAACGGAGTGAAATACATCATCGCAAAATACAACGATACTTACGAAAGAATAGGAGATGAATTTAAAATGTCGGCGGCGCAACTCCGAAAACACAACGATGCTGCCAAAAACGAACAGCCAAATAAAGATGATATTGTTTATATTGCAGCAAAAAAATCGAAAGCAGGAAAAGATTTTCCCATGCATGTTGCCGAAGCAGGCGAAACATTGAAAAGCATATCGCAACTGTATGGCGTGAAACTCCGCGACTTGTGCAAAAAAAACAACATGCAGGCAGACGAAATACTCGACGAAGGACAAGTCGTTTATCTGCGAAATGATATGAAAAAGTAAATGAAGATATTTTCAATACAAATCAATTCTCAATAAGAAACCTTGCTTTACAGAATTGTATTTATTGTCATTTCAATATTGTTTTAAGAAATTTTATCATATATTCGCTGTACATGGTAAAACCAGTGTCGGTGTAATGTTCGCCATCTATTGTATGTTCGCTGCACTGGGCAGTCAAATCTTTTTCGTGAACATAATAAATATTCTCAAATCCTTCGGATAATAACTGCTCGTATGTTTTTTTCAGTTCGGCGTTGCCATCGTTTATCTTTTGTCGGGTTTCGGGTTTGAGCCACGAATTAGCGGCAAGAGTACGTTCAACAAGGACGACAGGAGTATTTTTGCGCGATTGACACAGTTGTTTCACAAAAGCGAGGCTTCGTTCGGCAATCATTTCGGCAGTCATATTTGCATTGCAATCAATGATATAACACCAAGCATCAATTTGTGTCATCACAGTGCCGATGATTTCTTCCATTCGTGCATTTCCCGAAAAGCCGAGATTTATAACTTCGGCATCAAAGGCGCGTCCTGTTTGAGCCGTAGAACACATTCCAGCACGCGAAGCCGATGCTCCCTGTACAATTGATGTGCCATAATGAACAATTGGTTTTTTATTGTTTTTACGAACAAGTTTTTGTATTTGCGCATCACTATTAACTCCAATGAAAACAGAATCTACACTTGTGTACAGCGGCAGATACAGCATATAATCGCGCATTTTTTTCGTTATTCCCTGCAACATGATTCCTGTGTTTTTTCCATCCCACGACAGTTTTATTCCCGCCCATCGCCAACTTGAATTTTCTTCGTCATAGGCGTACAGGTCTATTCCGTTCATTGCGCAATCCGTCATGTGAGGCATTTTGCACACCGAGCGCAAAACCCAACGCACGTGCAAAGTATCCGAATCGGTTGAAAAACGAATGTTGATACCTGCCGAATTTTCGCTCAGAGTCCATACTTCCTGACGCGCTGTTTGGCGTGCAAATGCGGGAAGTCTGTCGTAGTCGTGAAATTGTCCTTCGCCAGCTCGCCCTTCTATTGCAAGTTGCCTTCCTTCAATCCATTTTACGTTTTGCGAAAATGTAAACGAAGCGATTAATGACACTATAATAAATAATATTGAATGTTTCATATTCGTTTGTTTTTTGTAATTTATTTTGATTATTGTTACACGACAAAATTAGTAAATTAATTAACAGTTAACAACGAATAATTAAAAATTGTCAATTGTCGTCTTTTCACTCAAAATTCAACATAATGTTTTAATTTTTCTGCCTGTTCGTCTGTAAGTATTTTTTCTTTTACAAGTTGCTGTAAATTTTCAATTTTTCCTGCAATCTTGCGATATTGTTCGACTCCTCGAGCAAGATAATTATTAATATAAGGATGCTGTGCAAGTTCTTTCGATGTTAATTTATTGATGTTGAATTTATTTACATTTGATATATCGATTTTTACCTGATGTGAAAACATTGAAAAACGCTCGTCATCTATACCGCGAATTTCTTTCAATTGGTTAATATCGGTGAAACCTCCAAGTTTGTTGCGATAATCGACAATAAGACGCGCATAATACGAGCCTATTCCGCGTAATTTTTTCAATTCCGCCGTGTCGGCAGAATTGATTTCGACAGAAATATTTACTCGCATTTTTGCCGAATTTTCATTTGTGTAATTTTGTTTTTCTATTGCTTCAGATTGCTGATTTACAGTTGGTTTTATTTTAATATAAGGCGCTAATCGTTTGAAATCATCATCGCTGACAACATATACTTTTTTAAAATCTTCCGACGTTTTGAACTTTGCACCTTTGCTGCGATAATTGATAATAGCAGCCGCCTGTTTTGGCGAAAATCCCAGTCTGACAAATGTATCTTCGTCTGCCGTATTCGGGTCAAATTCAAATGTTTCGGTTTTCTTTTCCTGTTTTTGCTGTGTGTTTTTATTTGATTTTACAGGCGTTTCCGCAACTTCGGATTCTATTTTGTTCTTTTCAAATTCATCTACCAATAATTTAAGTTCTTCAAAACCTTCGTCATCAATATTTGGTTTCGGCGCAATGTAAGGATACAAAAACACAATCAGCAATATTGCCAAAAGCACAGCAACTGCAATTCGTTCATTATGAGTAAACGAAAATAATTCTTTCAGGTTTTTTGAAATTTTCGACATCGTTAAAAAATATCCGCAAAAATAATAAAAATCAAAATATTAACAAAATAAATTATTAAGAAATTCACCTTTCGCAAGTTGTTTAATCTGCTTAATTATAATAAAATTGTTGATTTGCTTATGGATTGCTCCGTCGCTACGTTCCTCGAAAAGATGTTCTTATTCATTATTAATTGTTATTTGTTAATTAATTTATTAATTTTGTCGTGCAGTAAAAAATATTATTATCGATTATAAGAAATATGAAACAGACAAAAACACAGCGTTCACAGAAAAAATCAACATCAAATATCAATGATTTTTTTGAGCGAAACAAAAAATCGTTCATGTTGATAATATTGGCGGCAGGAACATTAATGAGTTTTTTAATGTTCGATATAAAAGCAAGTTTGGGCGGCGACGACAGCGATTATGTTTTATATGCCGACAGGTTTTGTCATGATTTTGTTTTTCCCGGATTTCGCGGTCCGCTTTATCCTATTGTATTATCTCCGTTTGTTCTGATATTCGGAGTTAATCTGGTTTTGTTGAAATCATTGTCGGCTATATTCATTCTACTGTCAATTTGGCTGTTATACAAAAGTTTTTGTAACAAAATAAAAGCCGTAATTCTTATACCGACTCTTTTGCTGCTCAGCATTTGCTCGCATGTGTTTTTTTATGCCGCTTACACTTACAGCGAGCCGTTTTTTATGTTTGTGCAAGCCCTGTTCATCTATTTTTTCTCAAAATATTTTTTAAACGATGAAGATGTAAAATACAACATAAAACATGACTGGCGAAAGTACTTGACTATCGGAAGTTTGGTATTGGCGCTGGGTTTGACGCGAAGCATAGGATTTGGATCTTTGGCTGTTGTTATATTATATTTTATAATAAAATCGAAATGGAAAGATATGTTATTTACGCTTTCGGCATCAGGAATTGTATTTTTTGCATTTCAGATATTTAAAAAAATTGTCTGGTCGCAGGCAGGCTCTGCTTATGACATAAAATATTATCTTGCAAAAAATTATTATAACATAAATCAGGGAATGGAAGATTTTTCGGGTTTTGTAAACAGATTAATCGAAAATTCAAACGTTTACATATCAAAATTTCTGTATATGTTTATGGGCTTACGACCTGAAAACACACAAACGGTTGTACCTTTTTTAACTGTATTGACTTATGTTTTGTTTGCAATTTGCTTAATATCGGTTTTCAAAAAGAGCAAATCCTTATTGTTTGTCGGACTGTATGCAGGAATAATGAATTTTGCAAGTTTTGTAATACTGCAAAGCAATTGGCAACAGGATAGGTTAATAATGATTTATTATCCGCTTATGCTTTTATTTATCCTTGGCGGAATATTTTATTTGTTTACAAACAAAAAACTGCGTTCGTTTCGGTTCATATATCCTTTAATAATTGTAATAATGATTACAGGAAATTTGTCGCATTCGAGTACGAAAATAAAAGCGAATTTTCCTGTGCTGCAACGCAATTTGAGCATTGATCGACTTGCAGGATTAACGCCCGACTGGCGAAATTTTATATTAATGTCGCAATGGGTATCTGAAAATATTGATAAAGATATAAAAGTTGTAAGTCGAAAAGCGAGTATTTCGTATATTTATACAGGACGAATGTTTGAGATAATAGCCTCTGTTCCAAGTGAACATGTAGATTCATTGCTAACAATTGCACCCGAAGGAAAATCAATTTTAATTGTTGATGTAGTTAAAATGGCAAATGTTGAAAAATTGATGAGTATTGAAAATTTAATGCCAAATTTAAATCATATAATAACAGGCGATATGGAATTTGAAGAAAGAAATCTTAAATTTGTTTGCTCGTATATTATTGATAATAATGAAATTGAAAATATTAAAACGCAACTTGATGAGTTGAATTTAAAATATTGGTCGAACAAAAGCAACTTTAACGAATCGTGCCGTAAATATATTGACAATATTTATATTTACAATCCCGACAAATTATTAAACAATATTGAAAAAAACAATATAAAATATATTATTATTCCGAAATTACGTTTGAATCCAAATGAAAATACAGGAGCAACTATCAATACTATAAGTATTTATTTACTTTGTATAGACATGAAATATCCGAACCGATTTTTTACGGTACACGAAATAGGAACTTCAGAATCGTGCGAGCTTGTAGAATACGCTCCAAACGGCATTCCAACAGAATTAAACAATACACAAATAAATTAATTTAAATATGGCAGACGAAAAAATAATATTCTCGATGGTTGGAGTAAACAAAATTTATCCACCACAAAAACAGGTATTAAAAAATATTTACCTGTCGTTTTTCTACGGAGCAAAGATAGGTATTATCGGGCTAAATGGCTCGGGAAAATCAAGTTTATTGAAAATAATTGCAGGAATTGATAAATCAATACAGGGCGAAGTAGTTTTTGCGCCCGAATATTCTGTTGGGTATCTGGAACAGGAACCGCAGCTGGACGACAGCAAAACAGTAAAAGAAACTGTACAGGAAGGAGTTCAGGATGTTGTTGATTTACTCAAAGAATATGAAGAACTTAATGCAGAATTTGCAAATCCCGAAGTACTCGAAGATGCCGAAAAAATGAATTTTCTTATTGAGCGACAGGGCGAACTTACAGAGAAAATCGATCAGGTAAACGGTTGGGAACTCGACAGTAAACTTGAACGCGCTATGGATGCATTGCGCTGTCCCGACGAAAATCAACAAATAGCAGTACTTTCGGGAGGAGAGCGGCGGCGCGTGGCTCTTTGCAGACTGTTGCTCAAAGAACCTGATGTGCTTTTACTTGACGAACCTACAAACCATTTGGATGCAGAATCGATACAATGGCTCGAAATGCACTTGCAGCAGTATAAAGGAACGGTTATAGCTGTAACTCACGACCGTTATTTTCTGGATAATGTGGCAGGCTGGATTCTCGAACTTGACAGAGGCGAAGGTATTCCATGGAAAGGCAATTATTCGTCGTGGCTCGAACAAAAGACCAAACGTCTGGAACAGGAAGAAAAGCAGGAAAGCAAACGGCGCAAAACTCTCGAACGCGAACTCGAATGGGTGCGCATGGCGCCAAAGGCGCGTCACGCAAAGGCAAAAGCCCGCTTGTCGGCATACGATAAAATGTTGAACGAAGATACAAAGCAAAAAGAAGAACGGCTCGAAATATTCATACCAAATGGACCGCGTTTGGGAACAAAAGTAATCGAAGCCACAGGCGTCAAAAAATCTTACGACAACAAAGTTCTTTTCGAAAATCTTAATTTCTCGCTGCCGCCAACAGGAATAGTTGGAATGATAGGACCAAACGGAGCAGGTAAAACCACAGTAATGCGATTGATTATGGGAATCGAAACACCTGACGAAGGAAGTTTTACTGTCGGCGACACGGTGAAAATTTCTTATGTCGATCAGCAACACAAAAAAATAGATCCGAACAGAACAGTGTTCGAAACAATATCGGAAAACAGCGAGATTATCAAACTCGGAAATCGTGAAATCAATGCACGCGCTTACGTTTCGCGATTCAATTTCAGCGGAGCCGATCAGGAAAAACTTTGCGGAGTATTGTCGGGAGGCGAACGCAATCGTTTGCATTTGGCGCTTACGCTTAAAGACGAAGGCAACGTGCTGCTGCTTGACGAACCCACCAACGACATAGATGTAAACACGCTTCGCGCATTGGAAGAAGGACTTGAAAATTTTGCAGGTTGCGCAGTAATTATTTCGCACGACCGCTGGTTTTTAGACAGAATAGCAACACATATACTCGCATTTGAAGGCGACTCGCAGGTTTATTTTTTTGAAGGTGGATATTCGGAATATGAAGAAAACAAGAAAAAACGGCTTGGCGATATTACTCCCCACAAAATTAAATATAAAAAACTTGTGGAGTAGTCAATTTTGTTAATTTTACTCTGTGTTTAGGTCTGAATGATGATTGTCCCCGACAGAACCCGACAGCCCATTCGGGACTGCTTTACACACTTTTTTAATTGATAATTGACAATTATTTGCTTCTTTTAATATGTTTGCTTCGTTATTTATCATTAATTGCTAATTAGTCGTTCCTTAAAAAGTGAAATTTACGGATACAAAAAATTAATAACCAGACATTTTAAACCTAACAGGTTTCGGAAACCTGTCAGGTTTGATGATGCTTGCTGTCCCGTCAGGGACAGAATATTGGTAGAAAGAAACGCAGACACATGCATGTCGCGCGAGTTGCCGACGGTTTTTCATGTCATCGGCAATGCTTCGCGCGAAAATATCGGCGGCAATTATTTTTCTACCGACATTTTGTCCCTGACGGGACATTTTTATTGACAATTATTTTGTTTGGTTTAATGGTTTTGCAAAAATATTTTATCTAATTTTAACTAATAATTGATTGTTAATAAATATTTTATGTTCTTTTTAAGGAGCGACTATTTAGAAACAGCAAAAGGTTCAGAGAGCGAGCGGGCATAATAAATTTTGCTTGTTATGAAACAACTAAATTGTCAAGTTTTCCAGATTGCTTGCGCCAAACGGCGGCATAATCAAACATCAACAATCCAAAAATGCCAAAACCTCATCGCCAACGAATTTTGTGTTGCTATTCGTTGATTTTAACAAATCGTTGGCATAGGTTAAAACATTTTTTTTAACTTTTTCATCATTGTTCGAAACGCTTATCAATGCCTGTATTGCTGCAAATTGAACATTTGAGAACTCAAAATTAGGTTTTGCCGTTTTCGACAAAAAACTTTTTACAAAATCCATATCCGAAATCTTTGAAAATAAATTCCACGATGCCTGCAAAAGAAATTTGTTATCACTTACATTCCATTCTTCTATTTTTTGTGCGGCAAACTGCGTTTTGTAAAAAAGATTACAGCAAACTTTTTCCGTAATTTCAGTATTAAAAAACGACTTGCTCCATTCATCAATCTGTTCGCAGATTATTTCATCGGGATTGTCGATAAAGGTGGCGGCGATTTTCATTTCGCGTTCTTTGCGCAAAAACAGCGCTTTTGCAAGTTCGTGATTCGGATAATATTCTGTTGCTATACGTTTTATGTTGATAATAGGAACGCCGTAACTGCGTTCGTAAAAAATGCCGTTGTCGCGCATATAATTTGCCGTAATGCCGTTTTTGAAACGCACGAGTTTTCTGAAAATTTCATCAACTTTTGACATCTCGAGTTCTTATTTGCAGCTTAAATATTTCAGTATTTTAATGAGTGAAATTATTTATATCATCAATTATTTTCTTAGAAAGTTCGGCGGCAGTAGCGATGTCGCCAGCTTCGGAAAAAACACGAATAATCGGTTCTGTGTTCGATTTTCGCAAAAGAACCCACATTTTTTCACTGTCAAAATCAATTTTTACGCCATCGATATCTGTTATTCGTTGAGATGAATATTTTTGTTTTATTTTCTCAAAAATCTCGTCAATATTAATATTTGCAGTCAATTCTATTTTATTTTTCGACATAAAATAATCGGGATATGTTGAACGAAGTTCTGATGCTTTGATTTTTTTATTCGCCAAATTTGTGAGAAACAGTGCAATACCGATTAGAGCATCGCGTCCGTAATGAAATTCGGGAAAAATAACGCCGCCGTTTCCTTCGCCTCCGATAACGGCATTTACTTCTTTCATTTTTGCAACAACATTTACTTCGCCCACAGCCGACGAAAAATATTGTCCTCCATGCTTTTCTGTAATATCGCGAAGCGCCTGCGAAGACGAAAGATTTGAAACTGTATTGCCTTTTGTTTTCGATAAAATATAATCGGCAACCGAAACAAGCGTATATTCTTCTCCAAACATCTCGCCGTTTTCGCAAACCAAAGCCAGACGGTCAACATCAGGATCTACGACAATACCAAGATCTGCTTTTTCGGTTATCACTTTGTTTGAAATTTCCGTAAGATTTTCGGGAAGCGGTTCGGGATTGTGCGCAAATTTTCCTGTCGGTTCGCAATTCAACTCAACAACTTCAACGCCAAGTCTTTTGAGCAATTGCGGAACGATTATTCCTCCAACAGAATTTACGGCATCAACAACAATCTTGAATTTTGCCTTGATTATTGCGTCTGCATCTACAAAACGATTGGCAAGAACCATTTTTATGTGAATATCATCAAAATTATATTCTTTTATTATTTTTCCTGTTTCATCGACTTCGGGAAACGAATATTCTGATTTGTCGGCAATTTCGAGCAAGGCTTTTCCTTCGTCATTATTCAGAAATTCACCTTTATTATTCAGCAATTTCAGTGCATTCCACTGTTTGGGATTATGGCTTGCGGTAAGAATTATTCCGCCATCGGCATTTTCGCAAACCACGGCAAGTTCGGTTGATGGAGTTGTTGCAAGTCCGATATTTATAACATCGACACCCGAACCCAAAAGCGAACCGACAACGAGTAAAGCCGCCATTTCTCCCGATATTCGAGCATCTCTGCCGACAACAACTTTCAATTTTTTATCGGGATATTGATGTTTAAGCCAGTGTGCATAAGCCGATGTAAGACTTACTATATCGACAGGAGTAAAGTTTTCGCCGACTTTTCCGCCAATTGTTCCTCTAAATCCTGAAATAGATTTTATTAATGCCATAATTTTTAATTTTTTTGAACTGCAAAGTTAATAATATATATGTGATAAAAGCCAAAATAAAAAAGGCTGACGAATTTTAGCAGTCTTGTTTTACTACGTTATTATTGAGATTTTTTTATTTTTATTTCGTGCAGAACACTTGTTATATTAAAACAGCATTAATCCCTAACTCCGCTCATGTTAGGTAGTCTATATCGATTTTTGCGAAAAGCCTTTGCATTTTTTTTGTAATTTCGGATTGAATCCATTGCCCTCTAATCTTCATTTTGTAAAAAGCTTTCGAGCATTCGATAATATC
>JAISYZ010000126.1 GCA_031269545.1 Prevotellaceae bacterium | reverse complement strand
AACTTTTCAGATATTTAGCTCAACTTTTCAGATATTTAGCTCAACTTTTCAGATATTTAGCTAAACTTTTCAGATATTTAGCTAAACTTTTCAGATATTTAGCTCAACTTTTCAGATATTTAGCTCAACTTTTCAGATATTTAGCTCAATATTTCGGATATTTAGCTCAATATTTCGGATATTCTCGTCTTCATTTCAATTTTTTATCTCCTTAATTCAATTTTTTATCTCCTTAATTTAAATGTTTATTTTCATTTGTTTAATGCGTTTTATACCGTTTATATTATACGACAAGGATGTTTCACGCAAAGTTATATTATTATTGTAATATTTGCAAACAGTGTGCCTGTCGACAACCCATTGACAATCTCCTGATAAAATTTGTAATATATTATTTTCCTGTGATTTGCGTGCGCCTGTAATGTAAATTACAAGACAAAAAAATTTTTTTTGAGAAGTGTTAAAAAACAATTAACAATTAACAATTAATAATTAACAATTAATAATTATCAATTAACAATTATCAATTAACAATTATCAATTAACAATTAATAATTATCAATTAACAATTAATAATTAAGAGAGCGTAATTCCTCACTGCGTTGGGCAACTGCAACAGATTTTTCGACAGGCTCGAAATGCCTAAGCAGTCGAAGCGCGGTGCAGCGAGTTGGGAATGTCAAAAACTCACAAATTTATAGCAAACGAAGTATCATCATTCATGTAAATCACCGTTCGGACAAATGCCTTCTTCCAGCCTCGCGCAGCGTTCGGCTTGCTGCCATCGGAATGCAGAGCAAAGCCACCACAATTCCTGTTGCGATAAGAAGCATCTCTATCGAAACGGCATCTGCAACAGGTCCGAATGCAACCATGCCCAGCGGCATCATGGTGCTTGATACCATAGTAAAGACCGACATCACTCTGCCCATAAATGCCGTATCGACAGTGGTTTGCAGCAGCGTCATTGAGGGTGCATTGTAAAGCGGAAGCGAAATTCCCATTATCGCCATGATAACAAGATACAGCAAAAAGTCGGGCGCAAGTCCTAATCCTGCTGTCAGCAAACCGCACAGCGCACACGAAAGTGTCATGGTGTATATGCGATTTTTGAACCCGCCCCATGCGCTTATCAGCAGTCCGCCCGCCATCACTCCGGCAGAAAAAACAATTTCTATCGCCGAAAGTCGCCACACTTCACTGCCGAAAGTGCGAGTTACCTGCAATGGCGTTAAAAATGCAGCGGGCGCAAAGAAAAAGAGGAAGATTGCTTCAAGTATAATGATTCGTAAAATATAACCGTGTTTTCTTATATAACTCATTCCGTTTTTGAAATCGCGGAAATAAGCCAGGCTTTTCTGTTTTGTTGTGTCTGTTGATGCAGGTTTTTCTTTTTCAGGCGTTTTTACAAAAAACAAAACTATGCTGATGCCGATAATTGCTGTAATGACGTCGATAAAGAACAGCGTTTCGAGCGGAGCAAACGCCATCATTGCGCCGCTCACCGCAGGCGTTGCCAGTGCAACAAACGACTGTATGCTGCTTTGTATTCCGTTGATTTTTAATAATTGCCCGTGCGGAACGATGTCGGGAATAAAAGCGCCTACGGCAGGCATTTGCACTCCCTGTCCCAGCGAGCGAATAACAGTGCAAAACAGCAAAATGACAATACTGTCAA
The DNA here is from genome assembly GCA_031269545.1 of Prevotellaceae bacterium. Classification (GTDB taxonomy): domain Bacteria; phylum Bacteroidota; class Bacteroidia; order Bacteroidales; family UBA932; genus JAIRKV01. The sequence goes on along the minus strand of JAISYZ010000126.1, from coordinate 12,494 downwards.
CGCCAGCCATAATGAAAACAGCAGCAAGGAGGCTGACAAAGGCTATTGCACCATCGGCGATATTGATGATGTACTTTCGGTTAAATCTGTCTGCCCAGACTCCTGCAAAAGGCGAAACGAAAAACATTGGTAAGAATGCGGCAACGATGAAAACTGTCATCATCGCTCCCGACTGGGTACGGAGAGTGATATGCCAAAGGATGGCGTATTGCACAACCATTGTCCCAAATAGCGACAATGCCTGTCCCGTTAAAAATAATGCGGTATTTTTTTTCCATTTGATGTTCGTCATTTTTTATGCCGTCTGATTGTTTCCTGCTGTTTTTTGCCGCAAAGGTAGCGAAAATCAGTTGCCCGCCAAATATTTTCAAAGCGAAGCCACCATCAAGAACTGTTTGATTTCATCTGTTCAAAATAATTTTAAATAAATTTTCAATCACATCCGGGTATCCCTGTTTATCAAGTGAATAAACAATTATTCATTACGCATGAAGCGATGAAAATTTAGCGAGCAAAGCAAAAATTTTCTACTTTCAAGAAAAATATTTAACTTTGGGCAAATAATTTTATTCAATGTAGATAAAACTAAAATCATGAGAACGTTTTTGTTTTTTATTATGATGACCGCAACAACAGTAAGCGCTTCTTCAAAAGCGGAGATTGATTCTGTCTTTTCTGCTTTGTTTGCAACAATTGAAAGCGAAAAAATTTTTATCGCCGAAAAGGAAAACCGCATTTATGCAAATATGAAAATGCTTGATATTCCCGATTTATCGCTTTCGCAACGATATTTTATAAATCTGCAATTATATGACGAATACTGCACATATAAAGTTGATTCGGCAATATACTGCATGGAAACAAATATGAAAATAGCCGAACAGTTGCAGAATATCGAATATATTTATCAAACCAAACTGAATTTGTCGTTTTCGTACTGGATAAAAGGACGTTTTCTCGAAGCGGTGCAAATACTGGAAAGCATGAATCGCCGACAATTCGACAGTTTGCCGAAGTGGCTGCTCATAGATTATTTTGAAGCTTACAAACGTATTTATATCTATTATTCGATGAATGCCGAAGGTAAAGAAAGTTATTATTACAAAACAAGTAATTTATACCGCGATTCGCTGTTGCAGATTGTTAGTGCAGATGGAATTTCGTATCATGTACTTACGGCTGAAAAATTAACTGACGAAAATCAAACCGAAGATGCAAAACAAATGCTGTTTCGCGCCCTGGACATGTCGCAAGCCGAAGATCACGAGCGTGCCATTCTGAATAATGTTCTTGCAAATATTTACAGGAAAGAAGGAAACATTGAGATGCAGAAAAAGTATTTTGCGCTGTCGGCTATATGCGATATTAAAAATGCGATTAAAGAAAATTCTTCGATGATGTCGCTGGCATTGCTTTTGTTTGAAGAAGGCGATATTGACAATTCTTATAAATGTATAAAATTTTCGATGGACGATGCTGTTTTTTGCAATGCCCGTTTTCGCGCTTTTGAAATATCAAAGGTATTTCCGATTATTGACGCCGCTTATCAGAATAAAACCGATACTCAAAAAAGCAAACTGCAAAAACATCTTTTCACAACAAGTTTATTGTCGCTGTTTTTGATTATTGCCGTGTTTTATGTTTCGATTCAAATGAAAAAATATGCAAAAATCCGACAGGAATTGTATGCGACAAATAAGAAATTGAATGAATTGAACACCAATCTGCACGAATCAAATGTAAAACTTAACGAACTTAACAAACAGCATTTGACCGTAAATCAAAAACTGAAAGAATCAAACAGGATAAAAGAAGCCTATCTTGGAAAATTCGTTGATATGTGCTCAAATTATATAGAAAAACTGAATAATTATCGGCGTCAACTTAATCGTATAGCCAACAACGGAAAGATGGACGAATTGATAAAAGCATTGAAATCGTCTCAATTTATCGAAGACGAACTGAACGAATTTTATGCCAATTTCGACGAAACATTTTTAAGAATTTATCCGACATTTATAAACGATTTCAATGCTCTCTTTCCAAACGAAGAGCAGCAAAAACCCAAACAGAATGAATTGCTTAATACCGAACTTCGCATTTATGCATTAATACGGCTTGGTATAACCGACAGCGTCAAAATTTCCGTCTTTTTAAGATATTCGATAACAACAATTTACACATATCGTTCAAAACTTAAAAACAAGTCATTTTATCCCGAAAATTTTGAAGAACAGGTTATGAAAATAGGAATTGTGTGAAAAGTTTTACGAAAATTGTAAATTCTTAAAATTCATGTAAGATTTTTTTCAATTATTGCGTTCGATTACAAAAAACCGATGCAAACTGTATCATAATTCGCAATATCTTTCATCTTTTTTTACATAAGGCATTTAGATTTTTCGCCCTCCACAAAGCACATAATATGCTAATAATAACCATATTGACACTTTTGCATATTTAGATTTTTATTTAAGTTTGAAAATTGGCTTGTTTTTGAATATACTTTTACGAAAAATTTTGTTTATCAATACAACATCAAAATTTCACAAAATAAAAAAGCCAAATAATAATGAGAACAGGGAAAAAAATCAAAATTTTGCAATATGCATTTTTACTGATAATTTGCATGTTTGCTGTTTTGAGCGCATCGGCTCAAAACAAAAGGCTCATTACAGGAACGGTAGTTGACGAAAACAGCCAGCCTGCAACAGGAGCATCTATCATCGAGAAAGGAACATTCAACGGAACATCGGCAGATGTTGACGGTAAATTTCAATTATCCGTGTCGGATAATGCTGTTTTGGAAATTACTTATATCGGATATACAACTCAAAATATTCCGACAGGTACTAATTCCATTTTTACAATTACACTGCAGCCCGATGCTCAACAATTGAGTGCTTCGGTGGTAATTGGTTACGGTTCGGTTAGAAAAGGTGATTTAACAGGCTCGGTAACTGCAATCGGCGAAAAAGATTTTCAGAAGGGCGTTGTTACCAATCCCGGCTCGCTGATTATGGGAAAAGTTGCAGGCGTGCAAATTACATCAAACGGCGGACGTGCAGGCGACGGAAATACCATTCGTATTCGTGGCGGAGCGTCGCTGTCGGCAAGCAACGACCCGCTGATTGTTGTTGACGGCGTTCCTCTTGACAACGGAGGCATATCGGGCGCTACAAATCCGCTTGGAACATTTAATACAAATGACATCGAATCGATGAATATTCTTAAAGATGCTTCGGCGGCTGCAATTTACGGCTCGCGTGCATCAAACGGTGTAATCATTATCACTACCAAAAAAGGCGTGAAAGGACAAGGTTTGAAAGTAGAAGCATCAACGCAAAATTCTATTGCTACCATAGCGCGAAAAGTAGATGTTATGAACGGTAATGAGTTTCGCGAAGCGGTGATTAATCATCCCAAAACCGAACAGCGTTACATTGATTTATTGGGAGCGGCAAATACCGACTGGCAGGACGAGATATTTCGTTTGGCGTTTACTTCCGATAATAATGTAAGCGTAAGCGGAAATATTAAAAATCTTCCTTTCCGTATTTCTGCCGGAGTTATGACTCAGGACGGTATTTTAAAGACAGACAATATGACGCGAAATACATTAAGTATCGGTTTGTCGCCTTCGTTTCTTGATGATCATTTAAAGGTAAACGTAAACTGGAAAGGCACGTATTCGCACGCCCGCTTTGGCAATGGAGATGCAATAGGCGCAGCCATACGCATGGATCCTACTCATCCAGTAAAAGCCGATGGATTCAAGGATTACAACGGTTACTGGGTTTGGTTAAGCGGTGATACGGGTATTCGCAATTCGCTTGCAACTTACAATCCTGTTGCCCTGCTTTACGGAAAAAACGACCAGTCGGACGTGGTAAGAAGTATAGGAAATATACAATTTGATTATAAAATGCACTTTCTACCCGACTTGCGGGCAAATTTAAATCTTGGTTATGACTTTTCGCAAGGCAAAGGCGAAGTGTTGATAGAATCATGGTCGCCATCACATTATCCCAACGGAAGCCATACCGAATTTAAACAGAAAAAACAAAACAAGCTGTTTGAATTTTACTTGAACTATAACAAAGAACTGAATGCTCAAAACCGTATAGAAGTAATGGCAGGCTATACCTATCAGGACTGGAAAACTACCAATTTCAATTTCCAGCCTACATATTATGATGGTACACCTTCGGCAGACGCTCCGGCTTTTCCTAAATCAATAGAGCAGAATACGCTTGTTTCGTTTTTCGGACGTTTGAACTATACGCTGCTCGACAGATATTTGCTGACGGCAACCATACGGCATGACGGCTCATCGCGCTTTTCAAAGTCGAACCGCTGGGGAACATTTCCATCGGTTGCCCTTGCATGGAGAATAAACAAAGAATCGTTTCTGGAAAACAGTAAAGTTCTGTCGAACCTGAAACTGCGTTTGGGATACGGAATAACAGGACAGCAGGATGGCATAGACAATTACGGACATATCGGACGTTACCAGTACAGCGAACCTACGGCTCGCGTGCAGTTCGGCGATCAGTTCTATAATTTGTGGCGTCCCGCTCCATACGACCCGAACCGCAAATGGGAACAAACGGCAACCGCAAACATAGCCCTGGATTTTGGATTTGTGAACAACAGAATTTTCGGAAGCGTGGATTTTTATTACAAACACACCACCGACTTGCTGAATACGATAGATATTCCCATGGGAAGCAATTTCAGCAACAGAGTTACAAAAAACATAGGAAACATGGACAATCGCGGCGTTGAGTTCAACATTGGAGCATATATTATTGATAAGGAAAATTTGAGATGGGAAGTCGGTTTTAACGCCACTTACAACAAGCGCGAAATTACCAAACTTACTTTAAATGAAGAAGCGGATTACGAAGGCGTTACTACAGGAGGCATATCGGGCGGAACGGGAACTACCGTTCAAATACATTCGGTTGGTTATGCACCTAATACTTTCTATGTTTACAAACAGCTGTACGACCAAAACGGAAAGCCCATAGAAGGCGCCTATGCCGATTTGAACGAAGATGGCGTAATCAACAACAATGATTTGTACAGATATAAATCGTCCGACCCTGATTTGTATCTGGGATTCAACACTACGCTCAATTACAAAAAATGGACATTATCAACATCTCTGCGGGCAAGTCTTGGAAACTATACTTACAACAATGCTTTTTCAGATTTGGGATTCTATGCTCAAACGTTTAATCCCAACAACTTCCTTATGAATACTGTTAAGGATGTAAACAACACAGGTTTTTACAACCGTCAGTCGCTTTCCGACTATTACGTTCAGAATGCGTCGTTTCTGAAAATGGACTATATATCGTTGGGATATAATTTTGGCGAAATATTCAAAAATGGAAGTTTACAGACAAGTTTCACTGTACAAAACGTATTTACCATTACAAAATATGAAGGCATAGATCCTGAAGTTTCCGGTGGTATTGATAGTAATTTCTATCCTAATCCGCGAATATTCAGTTTAGGATTAACACTTAATTTTTAATTCATTAAAACAACACAGATATGAAAAATTATAAATTCATAACAAAAATAACTTTTGCAATGCTGTCGGTATTTTTATTTGCCTCATGTACAGGCGATTTGGACAGATTTCCCGAAAATGACAGCACGGCTCAAATAGTTTATTCTACTTTCGACGGTTATAAATCAGCCCTTGCTAAAGTATATGCAGCTTATACCCTTTCGGGAAATACAGGACCTGCTGGAAGTCCCGATATTGTCGGCTTGGATGAAGGTGGCAATGCCGATTTTCTGCGCTGCTTCTTCAATCATCAGGAAATGCCCACAGACGAAGCGCATTGCATTTGGGTTACGAATGACCCCGGAGTTCTTGAACTTGACAACCTCAACTTTATTGCCAGCTGCGCATTCACTATAGGTTTATACAATAAATGCATCACGCAAATAATGTATGCAAACGAATTTATTAAATATTCCAATGAAGGGGATGTGGCAGGTAAAGGTTTCACTGCCGAACAGGTTAACGAAGTAAAATCATTCCGCGCCGAAGCCCGCTTTTTACGCGCATTCGCTTACTGGGTACTGATGGATATTTTCGGAAATCCGCCCTTTATTACCGAAAACGACCCGTTCGACTTTTTGCCTCCGCAGATTAAGAGAGCCGATTTGTTTGACTACGTTGAATCGGAACTGCTGGATATTGCCGAAAACAATTTGCTGAAACCTGCAAAAACCAACGAATACGGACGCGCCGACAGGGCTGCAGCCTGGGCTTTGCTGGCTCGCATATATCTCAATGCCGAAGTGTATAAAGGCTCGCCAAAATATACCGAAGCCATTACTTACAGCAAAAAAGTGATTGACGCCGGTTATTCGTTGAAAGGAAAATACGAAGATTTGTTTTTGGCTGACAATAATGTTAACAACAACGAAGTTATTCTGTCAATCAATTACGACGGCATGAACACTCGCCTTTACGGAGGCTCTACTTTCCTTATTAATTGCAGTTCAAACGGCGATTACCAGAATAATTATGCAAACACGCTCATTCATTACGGAATTTTTACTAATGCCAACTGGAGCGGTTATCGCGCTCGTTTGCAGTTTGTCGAAAAATTTGATGCCGGCGACAAGCGTTTTCTCTTTGTAGGCGAAAATAAGGCTATTGCCGACCATCCTTGGGAATATCCTTACGGACTGGCAACATATAAATATCGTAACATTACATCGGCGTCAACGGTTGGAAATCCTGTTTACGGCTCGCATGGCGAATTTGCAGACAACGATTTTCCGCTGTTCCGACTTGCTGAAATGTATCTCGTTTATGCCGAAGCCGTATTGCGCGGAGGAACAGGCGGTTCGACAAGCGAAGCGCTTGGTTACATTAATCTGTTGCGCGAAAGGGCTTACGGTAACACAAGTGGAAATGCAGGTTCCATAAATCTCGAATTTATTCTTGACGAACGCGCACGCGAACTTTACTGGGAATGTTTCCGCCGTACCGACCTTGTTCGTTACGGATTGTTTACTTCCATTGATTATCTTTGGGAATGGAAAGGCGGAGTGCAGACAGGTCGCGCTGTTGACAGCCATTTCAATCTGTATCCCATTCCTTCAACAGACCTGATGGCTAATCCTAATTTAGATCAAAATGATAAATATTAAAACCCTTACTGTTATGAAAAAAATAAATATATTATTGTTATTGTCGATTTTCGCACTTGCATTTGTTGCCTGCGAAAAAGATCAGGACATGTATAAAGTGCTGCCCATCGAAGAGGTAACGCCTCCGGAGCTTGCACCTCATGCCGATATTGTCATAGATGCAGATAATCTTTCATCTACAACGACTTTCAAATGGCAACGCGCCGATTTCGGAACTCCTGCTGCAATTGAGTATTCGCTCATAATACCAGGAATCAGCGAAGATAAACTTGTTTCATCTTCATTTGGCGATTCGCTTTCCATAATGTTGTCGGATCTTAATACTATTATATTGCAGGCAGGTGCAACGGTTGGTGTCGAAAACAATATTACGTTCATTCTTAAAGCATCTATAAGTACATCTTACGAAAGCGCTGTTTCGGCTCCTGTTTTTGTTAAAATTACGCCTTTTGCAGCCGTGCCATCTCCATTGCATCTTATTGGAAATGTATTGGGCAGCAAAGAATGGAATAATGCAAATTATGAATATATAATGTTCCGCGATAATAATCTTGCCGCTAATGTATATACAACGACTTTTAGAACAGGCGGATTTAAATTTATTGCCGAAGAAAATCTTGGTACTTGGGACGATTTATACGGAAAAGCAAGCGATGGAGTTCTTGGCAACAAAACAGGAAATGATATTACCGATATTGTTACGGCAGGTTATTACACCGTTACGGCAAATATAATCAATTTAACATATTCTATTACACCTTACGATGCTTCGTCGGCAAATACCTATACAAACATTAGTTTGATTGGAGCATTTAACGGATGGAGCGGAGATTTGGATTTAGTTCAAACCGATTACGATACACACATCTGGATTGTGGATGATGCAAATTTGCCGTCAGGTGAATTGAAGTTCCGCGCAAATCACGATTGGCCAACCAATTGGGGAGCAACAGATCAATTCCCTTATGGTAAAGGCACAGGCGGAGGCTCAAATATTATTGTTCCCGAATCTGGCGTATATTTTGTAAAATTCAACGACCTTACGGGACATTATGTGTTTTATAAAAAATAAATATTAAAAACCTTCACAAAGATTTTACCTTTGTGAAGGTTTTTTCTTTACAAAACATTAAAATAACAGTTAATACGTCAAGCGGCATAATTAATAATGTTATCATTACGTTCAAAATCGAATTGCGCAGCATCTCACTCGCAACAGTGAGAGCATCGCGCACGAAGCTGTAGAACCATTCGATTTGCAAACGACACATCTTAATATTTATAAAATTAAATTAATAAAATGAAAAAAATACTGTTTTTTGTACTGCCGTTTCTGTTTGTTTTTTCGTGTGGAGAAAACGAACATGGCAATCCGCAAAAACCAAATACTGAAACATTGAAATTTCGTGATGGAATAACCCGCATCGGCAATGATTCACTTGCCTTTGTTCTGTTTGCTCCAAATAAGCAAAGCGTATATCTTATCGGCGACTTCAACGACTGGACAGCGTCAGAAAGTTATAAAATGAAAAAAGACGGCGACAGATTTTGGATAAAAATCGGTAATCTTGACAACAGTAAAGAATATGTATGTCAATATTTAATTGATAATACAATTCGTATTGCCGATCCTTATTCGCAAAAAATTTCTGACCCGTGGAACGACAAGGATATTTCTGCATCTATATATCCCAATCTTATTCAATATCCAAACGGAAAAACGAGCGAAACGGCAATGGTTGTAACTACCAAACAGGATAATTACAGTTGGAACCTGACTGATTTTTCGGCTGCTCCGACAAGCAAATTAATGATTTACGAAATCCTGATACGCGACTTTACCGAAGAAGGCTCTATAAACGGAGTTAAATCAAAATTACCCTATTTGAAATCATTAGGCGTAAATGCAATAGAATTGATACCTTTCAACGAATTTGAAGCAAATGACAGCTGGGGATACAATCCGTCGTTCTATTTTGCGCCCGACAAAGCCTACGGAACAGCGAACAATTACAAATCTTTCATTGATGAATGTCATGCAAACGGGATAGCCGTAATCATGGACATTGTTCTCAATCACAGTTACGGACAGAGTCCGCTGGTAAGAATGTATCAAAGTGCAAACGGAAATCCGACCGCCGAAAATCCCTGGTATAATGTAACATCTCCAAATACATCCTATTCGTGGGGATACGATTTTAATCACGAAAGCAAACATACTCAAGATTTTGTTGACAGCGTTTGCGCATATTGGATAAAAGAATATAAAATAGACGGTTATCGTTTCGATTTTACAAAAGGCTTCACCAACAAATCGGGCGATGGACAGGCTTACGACCAGTCGCGTATTAATATATTGAAACGCATAACAAACGAAATACGCAAACGCAAACAGGATGCCATAATTATTTTTGAGCATCTTGCCGATAACAGCGAAGAAAAAGAATTGTCGGATTATGATATTTTGCTTTGGGGAAATATGAATTACAATATGAACGAGGCAACTATGGGCTGGGGAGAAGAACTTGACGGCTCAACGATGAAAGGCGATTTGTCATGGGCTTCGTACAAACAGCGAGGCTGGACAAAACCAAATCTGGTTGCCTACATGGAAAGCCACGACGAAGAACGAATAATGTTTAAAAACGAAAATTACGGCAAAACAACAGGTAATTACGATGTAAAAGATTTGGCAACGGGACTTAAACGAACCGAAGCCGCTGCCGTTATTCTGTTTTCGCTGCCCGGTCCGAAAATGATTTGGCAATTCGGCGAACTCGGATACGATTTTCCGCTCGAAGGAAACGGCGCCGACAGATTGGGCAAAAAACCCGTTCGATGGGATTATTACGACGAACCCGACAGAAAAGCGCTGCACGATGTCTTTGCCGAAATGATAAATTTGCGCAAAAATAATGCAACATTTTCGACTGCCGATTACACAACAGATTTAACAGGTTCGTTCAAATATATTGTGTTGAAAACAGCAGGAGAAACTGTTGTGGCAATGGCAAATTTTGATGTAGAGCCTGTAAGCAAAACCGTAAATTTCGGTAAATCGGGAAACTGGAAAGAACATTTTACCGATAACGAAATATCAACAACTTCGGCATCGGAGTCTGTCAGTCTGGATGCGGGCGAATATCGTCTTTATTTTTCGCAATAAATATTGATTGAAAAATGAAATACTTTATAAAAAACTTTTTAATAACGCTGTCATTAATATGCATTTCACATTCGGCATTTGCATCCGAAATATATCGCGTTGAGCCGCCTTTCTGGTGGACAGGAATGAAAAATTCCGAACTGCAAATCATGTTCTACGGCGATAAGATTGCTAACGCCAAAATGCAATTCTTGTACGAAGGCGTAGAACTGAAAAAAACGATTAAAGTTGAAAATCCAAACTACCTGTTTGTTTATCTGACCATTTCAGAAAATGCAAAAGCGGGGAAAATCAATTTTAAGTTTACCGAAAACGATAAGTCGTTTGCTTACGCATACGAACTTCGGCAGCGTGAAAAAACGACAGGAGCGCAGGGTTTCAGCCCTTCGGATGTTTTGTATTTGATAATGCCCGACAGATTTTCTAACGGCGATGTTTCAAACGATATTTGGGACGACGAGCCGATAAACAGAAATGAACCATTTGCGCGGCACGGAGGCGATTTTGCAGGAATAGTAAATCATTTGGATTATCTCGATGATTTGGGAATAACTACAATCTGGCTCAATCCTGTAATGGAAAACAAAATGCATCACGACGGTTATCAGTCGTATCACGGTTATGCCGTTACCGATTTTTACAAAGCAGAGCCGCGTTTGGGCAGTAATGAAGATTATTGTCTTTTGATTAAAGAAATTCACAAACGCGGTATGAAAATGGTGATGGATATGATTTACAATCATTGCGGCAGTTTGCACTGGTGGATGAAAGATTTGCCCTGCAATGACTGGTTGAATCATCAGGACGGATTTGTAGCGACTTCGCACAATTCATTTGCAATTGCCGATATTCATGCGCCTCAATCCGAAATTGATGCGATGACAAAAGGCTGGTTTGTAGAGGCAATGCCCGACATGAACCAGCAAAATCCTCTGCTTGCCGATTATTTAATTCAAAACAGCATCTGGTGGATAGAATATGCGCGTATTGACGGAATTCGTCATGACACTCACCCTTACGCCGACTTTGATTTTCTGTCGCAATGGTGCAAGGCTGTCAACGACGAATATCCCGATTTCAACATTGTAGGCGAATCGTGGTTTACTTTACCATGGTGGCAGCGCAATTCAAAAGTCAATACTAAACAGACGCATCTTAAAACAATTATGGATCTTGACTTAATGAACGCCTGCGCCGAAACATTTACTGCCAAAACAGATGTCGATTACAAATTACACAACATTTACAAAATAATTGCACAGGATTATCTTTACAGCGATACAGACAATATTCTCGTTTTTCTTGACAATCACGATTTAAGCCGCTTTGTAAAAAAAGATGAAACCGATTTGCGGCGATACAAACAGGCATTGGCTTTTATTCTTACAACACGCGGAATACCTCAAATTTATTACGGAACAGAAATATTGATGCATGGCGAAAAACGTGAAGGCGATGGACTTTTGCGCAAAGATTTTCCCGGAGGCTGGAAAGATGATAAAATAAACGCTTTTACCCAAAACGGAAGAACCGACTTACAAAACGAAGCATGGAATTATTTGCGAAAATTGTTGCAGTGGCGTAAAACCAGTAAAGCCGTTACCGAAGGAAAATTAATACATTATGCGCCTGACGAATATAACTTTAATTGTTATGTGTATGCTCGAATAAAAGACAACAGCAAAGTTTTAGTAATTTTGAACGGTTACGATAAAGAATTAACTTTGTCGCCAAAAAAATATACCGAAGTAACAGGAAACTCAAAATCGGGAAAAGAAATAATCTCGGAACAGATCTTTGATTTAACCGACACATTGAAAATTCCCGCAAAAGGAGTTTATATAATAGAATTGGATTAAACATTTGATAATAAAATATAATTTGAAAGATGAAAAAATATTTAATTACAATTTTAATGATATTGTCGTTTTATGAAACTATACTTTCACAAACTAACAGAATAATTGAGCGAATTTTTAACGATTCGACAATGATTGAAAATATTACTTTCTATGATAGTTTTGGCTATCCCGAACAGGTGATACAGATAAAAGGTTCGCCGAATATGAAAAATATTGTGACTCCTGTATTTTACGACAATATGCGGCGCGATAATGCAAAGGTTTATCTGCCTTATGTT
>JAISYZ010000111.1 GCA_031269545.1 Prevotellaceae bacterium | reverse complement strand
TATTGCTACGTTGGGCTGCATCAACTCCAATGGCATGGAAACAAACCAACGAATATGGTTTCAATATCGTACGTTATACAATTGTACGTAATGACAGCATATTGCAACAAGCCGAACAGCGTCTGTTAAATCAGACGCCTGTTAAGGCTCAGCCGTTGAACGCATGGGAAAACATAGTTCAAAATAATGATTATGCTGCAATTATTGCTCAAGCGCTGTATGGCAAAGATTTTAATTTGTCAGGTGGAGATGAACAGGGGATTTCGAAAATCATCAATTTATCACAAGAACTGGAACAACGTTTTACAATATCGCTTTATGCAGCCGACCAAAATTTTGAAGCAGCGTGTATGGCGGGGTGGGGTTGGCGCGATACCGAGGTTAAGCCTGACGAACGTTATTTATACCGTATAATTCCCGCTGTGCCTGAAGAAAAACAAATCAAAATAGTAATGGGTGCGGTTTTTGCAGCAATGGACGAATACGAAGAATTGCCGAAACCTATGGGATTAACTGCTGTTTTTGGAGACAAAAGCGTAATGTTAACATGGGATTATGGCATACTCAGTGATATCTATAATTCTTATTTTATTGAGAAATCAACAGATGGCAAACAATTCAAACGTTTAGACGGTATCCCTGTTACCAATTTGAACAACAGGGAAGAACAGTTATACAAACGTATGTATTTTATTGATTCGCTACCCAATAATCTCACTAAATATTATTACAGAGTGAAAGGTATAACAACTTTTGGCGAAACAGGACCTCCTTCGGATTCTGTTGCAGGAAAAGGAATACAATTGTTGCCATATATTCCAAATATAAACAGCGCCTTGCTAAACGACAGTGGCGATCTGGAAATTGAATGGGAATTTGACGAACGTGGAAATGACCTCATTAAATCTTTTGAATTGAATCGTTCGGATAATTCGGAAGATGGCTACGTTGTGGAAATAAAAAATATCAAACCGGACAAACGTCGATTATTGTTTGATAAGAATAAACTTAAATCGGCAAATTATTTCACCGTAACGGCAGTTCCTTTTGAAGGTGAATCTCGGAAATCCTTTCCCGTATTAGTTCAGCCTGTAGATTCCATACCGCCGTCTATTCCCACAGGTTTGCAGGGTAAAATCGACAGCGCTGGAATTGTAACTCTTTCGTGGAACAAAAACATGGAAGATGATTTATTGGGATATAAAATCTATAGAACTTTCTTGAAAAACGGAGAAGCAATCCCCTTGTTCGATATTGCTCTAAGGGATACTCTTTACAAAGATACTGTTGATGTACATAGTTTGAATCGAAAAGTATATTATACCTTGTCGTCCGTAGATTTGCGTTACAATCAGTCGGATCTTTCTCCAGTGCTGGAACTGGAAAAACCTGATATGATACCACCCTCATCTCCTGTTATTTCGGGGTACAGGGTAGGAAAAGACGGGATAGAAATAGAATGGATAAACAGTCCCGATGCAGACGTAGTGCAACACCGTGTATGGCGACGGGAGAAAGGTATCGGATATATGCCTGCAATTTTACTTAAATCCGTCACAGACAGCGCTGTAAAAAATTATATAGACACTTCGGCAATGACCGGCATTCACTATGAATACACTGTAACCGCCATGAAAAAAAACAGGATGGAATCTTCGCACTCAAATGGCTTAACAGCATTCACTAACATGCCTAAACGACAGAATTTAGAGCCGGATTATTTCAACGCAGTTGTGGACAAACAAAACAAAATGTTAAAACTTATGTGGGGCGATAAATTCCAAAATGTACAATACTATGAATTGTATAAATGTGCAAATGGCGAAAACATATCTTTGTGGAAAACTATTCAAAGTGACAAACATGAAGTTGTTGACAATGAGATTTCTCCAAATACAACTTATCAGTACATAATTCGCGCTATACTGAAAGACGGTAAAAATACGAAAAATAAAACATTGAAAATTAGATATTAATTCGGGTTCCTGGCTAAAGCCAGAGGCAATGTTGAAAATTGGGCTAAAGCCCATGATCGCTGATAAAGGCTTTAGCCTAAATCTCATAATTGCCTCTGGCTTCAGCCAGAGGAAGAGGAATCGGAGAATTTGTAAAAAAAAAACAATCTATTAATATTTATAAATTTAATTCATTCATTTTTACTATGCCATATATTAGAATTTGGGTACATTTGGTATTCGCTACAAAAAAGAGAGAGCCTTTATTTAAAAAGGACATTCGAGAGCCTGTTTATCAACATATCATAAACAATTGTAAAGATAAGGGAATATTTTTGGAAATAATTGGCGGATATGTTGAGCATATACATTGTCTGATATCCTTAGGAAGTATGCAGACTATTGCGGAAGTTACACAGTTGATAAAAGGAGAAAGTTCTTTTTGGGTAAATAAAAATCAATTAGTTACATATAAATTCGAATGGCAAAATGATTATTATGCCGTGTCTGTCAGTGAATCGCAGGTGAAAAAAGTTATCCGATATATCGAAAATCAGGAAATCCATCATGCGTGTAAATCTTATGAACAAGAAGAAAAGGAAATTATTGATAAATACGGGTTTACATTGATAAATGATAAATTATCTTCTGAATAAAATGAAAAATACAATTTCTCTAATGGGGTTGATAAAGGCTTTAGCCTAACTCTCATCATTGCCTCTGGCTTTAGCCAGAGGTTTCGGAGAATATTAAAAAGATTATTAACTGTTTAACATAATTAGTTATGAAAAAGATGGATATAAAAAGATGGATATTTTGTT
>JAISYZ010000091.1 GCA_031269545.1 Prevotellaceae bacterium | reverse complement strand
AGTTGGTGGATTGATTTTAGTAAAAACAGCGTGTAAAGATTTGTAAATCCGTTCAATTTGCATTTCAGGTGTTTTTCAATTTCTTTCAGGATGTTTTTGTTGTCGTAATCGTGGAATTTGAAATAGGGCGGATTACAGACAATGCCATCGTATTTGTTGTTCCAATCATTGTACATATAATCTTCCAACAAAAGATTTACTTTGTTTCCGAGTTCCTTTTTTGCCTGTTCAAAAATCACATTATCAATTTCAAAACCTTTGATTTGCATCTCATTTTTCTTTGATAATAAATTTCTTGTAAAAACTCCAAGTCCAAAAGCGGGTTCTAAAACAGTTTGTAAATTTTCGTTTCCTAACAGCCATTTTACCATCAATTCGGCAATAGAAACAGGCGTGAAAAATTGAGCAAATTTTTTACGGTGTTCCAATGAAACTTGTTTTGTATAAACAGTTTCGAGTGAATCGTTAATAATATGATTGCTAATGTCTTTCATCTTAAAAATCGCCTTTAATTCCTAAAATATCGGTCAAATTATCAATGTCAAGATAAGCCGTTCCGCCTTTAAATGTTACATAAAACAGTAATCTGCCTCTGTCCATTTCTTTGCGTACACTCTCGTGGTTCGGTTCATCAACTTTATACGCTATTTCAATTCCTGATTTTGAGTTGATTTTGATTGTGGTCTTATTCTGGTTTTTTGTGTCGGACTCAACCGAAAAAATCACGCCGTCATTGTCGGGATTAGAAATGATTTGCAGGATTTGTTCAAAAGAGATACCATAAACTTTGTCGAAAAAGACTTGAAAATAGAAGTGAGGCACATTGAAAGTTTCTATCCATTTATATACTACCTTAATATCCTCTATTTTTGGTGTAATTGAAAGATAATCACGCTTTTGTATTTCTTTGATTGCGGCTTTGAGTTGTTTGAAAAGGTCGTTAAGTTGAATTAGCCGCTCTGTTGATCGCCAACCCGGAACTTTGAAATCGGCTACATTCAGTGTCTTGGCTGTAATGCTGTTAAGTATGTCTATATAATTTTCACGTGATGGGTGCGATAAAATATCTTTATAGTTCGTAAGAATTTTGTCTTTGGTTTCAAGAGCAATTTTCGCAAATTTTTCTGCGCGGATTTGCATTACTTCTTCGTATCTATCAATGAGAAAAGCACTTGAACGAACTTCAATGCCTGCAACCGCCTTTTTTACATATTCAGTAATTTTTGCGTGTGGAATATGACTAATATCAAAACCTAAATCTGCTTGAAAATCTGCCTTTTTGAAAATCAATAAGTCGGGGCGTTTACCAATGCTATTCAATTCATTCTGAAACTCTTGATAAAAAGCATCAAAACCTTCTTCGCTTGCGACTAAATCGTCATATTTTCCGTATTTTACTGCAATAAAATTATGAAAAAATTCATTGATTGCTCGCATAATTAAATTTTCTGCCCAATCGCCTTGTTCTTTGTTGGTTATAAAGTTAGAAGACGCTTGTGTGGGTGTGCGTGCGAGATCTCTCGGTTGCGAAAAATCAACCAATTCCGCAGATACGCCTTTTGTGAGTTCTCTGATTTTTTTAAAGTATGTCATAATACTATTTTATTTTTGACTTTAAATATTCAACTTTCTGTTCGGCAACTTTTAACACTTCTATATCTGCGTCTTCATCAAGAATTTTATAAGCAATCTGGTCGCTTAAAAAACGTTTAAACAAATCCTGTTCGTCTTGCTTAAATATTTTAGCAATACCAGCAATAACATCTTTGTTTGCTTGCCTTTCGTTTCGCTCTATTCTTCCTAAAAGAGAAGAATCAATATCCAACTGTGCGGCTATTTTCCGAATAGGCAAACCCGCATCTATTCGTAATTTCCTGATATATTCACCAAAAGTTTCCATTACAATTTTATTTTTTATGCTGTAAAGATAATGACTTTTTTTGAACTGACAAATTTTGTCCTAAAAAAGTTTTCAACAACCACATTTTTTTATTCTCACGCCTTGTTTTTTATGATTCTCTACTCCGATTTAATTGTACTTATCCATATGTCAGGACAAAAAACAAGCCACTCACAGACAAAACAACCTGCCAAAAAATATCTTTCCCGACATCAAAACACTTTCAGACAAAGCATAGACAATTTTAGATATAAATATCTTGTTATTAGTTTGTTGTGATTTCATGCCGTATCTTTCGGGAAATTCATACCCGCCTAAACCGCTAAACTAAACAGGTTGCGGCGAAAAGAAAAAGACAAAAGAAAAGTAATGCAGCAAATCGTTTCACCTTTCGTCTTTCTCCCCTTTTAATCTGTCCTTTTTTACTTTTTCTTCAAGTTGTCAAATTCCAATCAATAGATGTATTTCGTTTGTCTTTGAGAAATGTTTACATCCGAAAAGACCTCTCGCACCAAACCGCGGTACAGGATGAACGGTTTCCAAAATAAAATGTTTGGATGTATCTATAATTTTGCTTTGGCTTGCGCATAATTTCCCCATAACAGGAATACAATGCCCGTGTGTGTTTGAGAAACAGTCTGTATAACTGCATCGGTAAGTCGCTATTCAATTCCTGAAAGATATTGATAAGTGATTTTGGCTGTGCAATACCGTTCGCTCTTCACAAAATTAACCAAATCTGCAAAATACGGTTTGTCAAATTCTTCTTTCAAAATAGACTTCCAACCGCTTTCAATTTTTACGTCCATAGCAATTAACCTGTTATAATTGTGCGCAAAAGTACGCTTTTTTTTCGATTTCGCCAGAAAAAT
>JAISYZ010000074.1 GCA_031269545.1 Prevotellaceae bacterium | reverse complement strand
CAAGCAG
Organism: Prevotellaceae bacterium; assembly: GCA_031269545.1. Classification (GTDB taxonomy): domain Bacteria; phylum Bacteroidota; class Bacteroidia; order Bacteroidales; family UBA932; genus JAIRKV01. The sequence continues at coordinate 17,660 of JAISYZ010000074.1, read as the reverse complement.
GCATGAGAACATGCCGCTAAAAATAAAAGAATAAATTGGATTTTTTAAAATTTTACGACCTCCTTTCGTTTTTAAATGGTTAATGACTGCGTTAGTCTTATTGCTAACATGAATTCCATTGGAAGAGTGGTTACTTCCGGTACTGTAATTACAAAAAAATATTTTCATGATTATATTGTTTTTCAAAATTAATTTATCTTCTATTCAAATTCTCTATTCCGAAATTCGGGGACAAAGGTAGCAAAAAAAAGAATACAATCGTTATTTTTTTTTTCAAATATTTTTATTATTGTTTAATTGGGAATGCAATTGTGTCATTGTCAATATGTTTAATTCTTTTTACGCCAAGTTAAAAAAGGATATAAATATTCATCGTGAATTGAATTTGCTGTGGTTTTGATAAAAAATTAATCGCTCGCCATCGCCTTATCCTATACTTTGACTCTTGGGTGTCCCATTCTTTTTTTTATTATTTTGGACATTGTAGAATCGCATATTTGAACATAAAAAATATTTTTGCTGCAAATATTCGCTTCTACAAAGGTTTATTTGTATTTGGGTGTCCCAGTGACAAAGTCAGGTGATTTTTATAGATGTCAAAACTACTCAAAAAAATAATAACCTCAAAAAAAGAATTAACCCAAAATAAACAATGTAAAACGTACAATGAAAAATTATGTTATTATATAGAATACTTTGTGTTTTTAAGTTAAATTCATTCTGCTTTTATCCAAATAGCAATTCCGCCGCCGGCAGCAAGATATAAATCCATTATTGTGTCGGAATCTATTTCTATTTCTTCAATCACAACGGCATCGGGATTTGTTTGCCAGTCGGCATCAGGAGCATCTTTGAATATCTTTGCCATATATTTTTTATCTTTATCCAAAAACGAAAAATCACTTTTCAAATTGCGTGCATTTTCATCGGTAATTGCTCCAAGAAACCAGTCGTCAGAATGTTTATCTTTTCGTACAGTTACTACATAATCTCCTATTTTGCTTTCTTTTATTATTGTTTTCGACCAATCGACAGGTACAATGCTGATAAATTCAAATGCTGGTTTTCCCCTGTACTTTTCGAGCAAATCGGAAGCCATTTGTAAAGGACTGTAAATTACTACGTACAAAGCCAATTGTTTTGCAAGCGTTGTTCGTACACGTGTTTGAGGATAAACAGGATTTACAAAACCGAATGTTCCAAAGGTAAAATCAACAGGACCTGCCAAGCCGCGCGTAAATGGAATAATGGTTGTATGTTCAGGAGGATTGCCTCCATCTTTCGACCATGCATCATATTCCTGTCCGCGCACGCCTTCCTGAGTCATCAGATTGGGATATGTACGCTGCAAGCCAGTAGGCATCACGGGTTCGTGATTGTCAATCATAATTTGATAATTTGCTGCGGTTTCAATCACTTTTCGGTAATGCCGCACTCCATATTGACTGCTGTGCAGTTCTTTTCCATCCAAAAGTTTATAAACATAACCTGTTTTTACTGCATCAATTCCATATTTTTTATAAAAAGCAAAAGCATCGTTCATTTGGTTTTCGTAATTAATTGTTGATCCGCCTGTTTCGTGATGTCCTATTATTTTAACGCCTTTTTTTGCCGCATAATCCGTAATCTTCTTTATATCAAAATCGGGATATGGTTTGGTAAAACTAAACTGTTCTCCATGTCCCGACCAGTTTCCATCCCATCCGTAATTCCAGCCTTCAACCAAAACGGACTGTAAATTATTTGCCGCAGCAAAATCAATGAACGACATTACATTTTTTGTATTTGCTCCATGCTTTGCGCCTTGTCCCCAAGTGCTTTTTTCCATGTGCATTTCCCACCATATACCTACATATTTGGAAGGTTTTATCCAATCCGTATTTTGTATTTTACAGGGTTCGTTCAGATTTAGCATGATGCGCGAATTTACCAAAGCATTTAAATCGTCAGCTAAAACAATGGTACGCCATGGCGTTGCAAAAGGCGTTTGTGCATATACTTTAACGCCTGTTGACCATGGCGTCAAATCTGCTTTTAATGTTGTTGAATTGTGTTTGGAATACAGATTCATTGCCGCATAATCGGTGAGATTTGCTTCATGAATTGTAATATACTGTCCATCATTAGTTTCGATTGTCAATGGAGTACTTACCGTATCGTTGATTTTGCTGATTTGCGATTTTTTGTAAAGGTTTTCATAATATTCTCCTTTATAAGCAGTTATATGCCATGCATACATATCTTCATGCAATACAAATTCTGTAAGTTCGTCAGCAATCTCGAACTCGGTTAAATTTGGCTGTTCGGGCAAAACATAACGAAACCCAACACCATCGTCAAACACTCGAAAAATAATTGTCAGCAGGCGTTGTTCTCCTTCGGTTTCCTGTAATTCAACGGTTAACTCGTTGCAGTGATTTCGTACAGAAATTTCTTCGCCCCAGGGCTGTTCCCACGTTTGGTCGAAAGATGATTCGGATGTGCTTTTTATCGTGAAATTCTTATTTAAGGCATTTTCCCCGTTCAAGTCAAAGCCGAGTTGAGAAAAATCAATAATTTGCTTGTCATTTTTTGCAATTCTATAATAAGGTTTCCCATCTTTAATCTCAAATGCTGCAAATATATTGCCATTCGGCGAAAAAACAATAATTTCTTTACTGTTGCAGGCTGTAACAATAATTGTCAGTAAAATTACAGATATTAATTTAATTTTTTTCATTATTTCTTTTTATTTAATTGTTTGTATCAGTTCTGTAGCCTTATCAACTTGCAAAGAAACAAGGTAATAAAAGATTTGATCTAATTTTTTATTTCTTTCTTTATCGGTTTTAAATTCTTTTCTATAATCAAAAAGTTTGCGTATCAATGTCAAATTATTTTCAGAATAATTTACACCTGTAAAAGTTTGCGTACTTTTAAGAAAATCGTATCCAAATTCCAATGTTGGTTCAATCATTGTGCCTTCGCCAAAATCATTCCACGTAATAAGTTGAAGAAAACTGACATTTTGCTGTTTTGCCATATTCAGTATATTTTTATATAAATTGCCATTTTCGTAATCTATATCAAACAAATGAGAACCGCCGCCGCCCTGTTCGTAATAATCTCTAAATCCGGGATACGCTCCGCCAAAAAATACTGGAAAGTCATTTTTTTTATTATATTGAACGTCAGGCGCAGGATTTTCAAAAACCCACATATATTCGCCGTTTGCATTAGTTCCCGCCAAATGTGAATGTTCATATAAGCTAAGAAATACCGGATTGTCATTTATAATACTAAAAATTCGAGTCCAATCGTTTTCTGTTTGTAAGGTAACAGGTCCAAATATGAGCAGCAAAGGCTTTCCGTTAATTTTTATATAATAATCTTTGTTAAAATAATTATTCTGCAAATGTCTAATATCCTGTTGCGCCTGATAAATCTGCGCTTCGCGGTCGCCTTGCAAAAAGCGATCTTCATACACAAACGCAAATTCGAGTCCTGTTTTTTCTATGGCTTTAAAAAGTGCTTCGGCATTTCTGTTTATAGCAGGAAGATCATTATAATTGCTAAGTCCGTACCAATCGACCAGCACGCCATCTATACCTGAATATTTCATTAACAGCAAATGATATTCCAGCACATCAGGATCGCTCGAAGCATAGGGACCGATAGATGGATAATACCATGATGCTATTTGGCGTTTTCCATCGACAATAATGTCAGGATTTTTATTCGCCATTGTCCAGTGCCAGCCCCATTTTCCATCTGTCGATGTTTCTTTTGTTTCGAACCATGGCATATAATGAGCATATACTTTTATTACGTTGGTTTTTTGTACAGCAACAGGATTTATTGGCGTTACATTAAAAGGCTCTTCCGAATGGTTATCGCTGTTACTGCTGCAACTGCTCAGAAAGGGCATTACTGTTACTAATATCAGACAAAAAAAAGATTTCATTTTTTATATTTTAATTGTTTTATAATCAATTTACATAAAAAACACAGGATTGCATATTGCTTTCTGCAACCCTGTGTAAGGGTTAAATATAATATTAATCGGTATAACCCGGATTTTGTATCAATTTGCCGTTTTTTTGCCGTTCAAAAGAAGGAATAGGAAATATTCCCGTATGTTTATCGCTCGGGTCGGCGGCTTTTTCCCACCAGGCATTGAAGAAATCGCCAAATCGTATGTTATCGGTACGGCGATGATCTTCAAATACAAATTCGTGTTTTAGTTCTTCGTTTATAAAATTCAAATCTATTGTTTCGGGAGTAGAAAGTCCTGCACGGGAACGAATTTGTTCAACATAGGGGCGGGCTTGTGCCGATGCTCCCAGTCGGACATAACATTCTGCCTGCATCATCAATACTTCGGCATAACGCATTATTACCAGGTCGTGATCTCGTTCCCATGTTTCGCCTGCTTTTACTTCGTATTTTTTCAAGCGAGCGCCTTCATTTTGTAACGATGATGTAAAATCCGAAATATCTTCGGTATAAATCAAAGGCTGATTACCTCCGTTACCCGGCATAATAATCACCGAATTTGAACGCAAATCGATTTGTTCACCTATAAGTAACGATTTTCGGCGAATATCATTTTCTTCAAAACTGCTGTAAAGTCCCGGTTGCGCACACATTCCGTTTCCGCACCATTGATAGTCGCCGGCAGCCGAGATTGCCCATTTCTGTTCATAATGAAATGTCATCGAAGCCATATAATTTCCTACTGTTCCCGCTTTATGGTCGTAAGGTATTGAAAAGATGATTTCCTGTGAAACTTCATTGTTTGTCAAGAAATTGGTAAAATAATCCGCTTCCAAAGTTCCTGTTATTTTGGCACATACATCCAGGCAATCCTGCCAGCGCGACTGTCCTGTATAAACTTCGGAATTTAAATACAGACGAGCCAAAAGGCAATTTGCGGCATTTTGCGTCATTCTGCCATAACCGCTTACAGGCAACAAATCGATTATGTCTAATAATTCATTTTCGACAAATGCATATACATCCGCTCTGCTCGAATTGGCAGGCAATTCCAAATCTTCGTAACTTACAGTAATTGGAACATTGCCGAATAAATCAAGCAAGCGAAAATAATAATATGCTCTGATGGCTCTGAGTTCTGCAAATATTTTTTCTTTAGCCTCATCGGTTAGCGGTGATTTGTCGGTTTGATAAATCACAGCATTTACCGAAGAAATACCTGAATAACAATATTTCCATGCACTCCAAACTGTTTTATTATTTGACTTCCATGTATGTTTATGCAATTCCTGATATTGTCCATCGTCAAACCAGTCGCCGCCGTAGCGTGTAGGTAATGTACATTCGTCAGAACTTACAGATGTCAGAAAAAATACATATTCACAGGCGGGATATGCATGTGTGCCTCCGCTTGCATTATCGCTGTATCCTCTTAACGATGCATAAGCTCGTCCTACGATTGTTTCTATTTCTCCTTCGGTTAAACCGTATTCGGATGTTGTAACTCTGTCGTAGAGTTTTTCCGAAAGGTCGGTACATGCATTAAAAGCGAGGAGAATTATTATTGATATTATTGATTTTATTTTCATGACTTAAATTTATTTAAATGTTTAGAATGAAATATTTACTCCGAATGAAAAAGTCCTCGGACGAGGATAATAATTTACATTGTCGGCAGAAGATGTGCTTATTGATTTGTCGATACCGGGAGTAGCAAGTCCATCAATGCTTATTTCAGGATCGATGCCGCTGTAACCTGTTATTACAAATAAATTTTCGCCTGTTATGTAACATCTCAATTTATTAATGCCGATTTTTTTCAGAAATGACGAAGGAAGGGTATATCCTAACGTTATTCCCTGAATACGTAAAAACGAAGCGTCTTCTATCCAGTAACTCGAATATGTTACCTTATCGTTTATTCCGCTTGTAAGATACGAATCTGGTATGTTGTAACTTGGTGCGCGTCCTGCATAACTTATATTCATGGCTTGTGCGTTCAATACTTTTTGCCCGAACATTCCATAAGCGGAAATATTCAAATCGAAATTACGATATGTAAAATCGAATGACAGACCGAGAGTTAAATCAGGTTGTACATCTCCAAGCGCTTCGGGATCTCCGTTATTTGCCAAAATAAATTTTCCGTCTGCATCCAAACCTTCAAAGCGAGGTCCGTAAAAAGTTCCTACGGGATAACCTTCTTTAAGAATTTGCGAAAACATATTTGAAAGTCCCGACAAACCATGCAACGATCCCGAATAAACAACATCTGTCTGATAAGTGGCATCTGACAGTTTCAATACCTTTTGCCTGTTATGCGCCAAAGTCAATGTTCCATCCCACGAAAAATCCTTTGTTTTGTAGACATTTGAATTTAAGGTTAATTCAATACCTGTATTGCTTAAATCGCCAACGTTTGCCAGCATTGTAGGATAAAGATAAGGAGGCATGGGAACGCTGTAAGTATAAAGCAAATCGCTGGTTTTTTTGTAATACCAGTCAACAGTTGCATTTATTTTATGAAACAGCGTAAAGTCTATACCGATATTTGTTTGCGCAGTTGATTCCCATTTTAAATCGGGATTAGGATTTTGCGTAACTCCGTACGACTGTTTCCAAACTCCAGCAGCAGCATCATAATATGCAGCGCCGCCTGCTGTTCCCATCAATGCCAGCGACTTGTATTCTCCTATTCCATCCTGATTTCCTGTAACTCCAAAACCAACACGAAGTTTCAAACTCGACAAATAATCTTTTACTGATTCCATAAACGGTTCGTCGGATATTCGCCATGCTGCCGATACCGAAGGAAAAAATCCCCATTTGTTGTTATCGCCAAAACGTGTAGAACCATCACGGCGAAGTGTTGCCGTAAACAGATATTTATTGTCGAAACTGTAATTTACACGTCCAAAGAACGAAACCAGACGTGAATTTCCTTTATAAGAATATACATCTCCCATGCGAAAATCCTGTCCTGCCGCCAAGTTATTATATATGAAAGCGTCGGTATCAAAGCCTCTGCGTTCGGCGCCCGAACCTTCGTAAGTATTGGTCAAAAACGAATATCCGAGCATTGCATTAAAACGATGTTTTTCGGCAAGCGTACGTTCGTAAGTCAAATAAGACTCAAACTGCGTATTTGTATAATCGGCAAGCGTTTTACGTCCGTAACCTTTATCGGTGAGTCCTTCAAAAGAATATGTAGGACGATAGAAACGTCCCTGATTTGAATTGTATTCATACGAAACGTTAGCAATCGCTTTCAGTCCGTCAATAATATCCACTTCGGCTTTTACATATCCCAGCAGACGTTTTCGCGAACTGTCATCATTACGGTTGTTCTGTAATTCAACAGGATTGTTATTCAGAGTTCCTCCAATTTGCGTATATTCGCCGTTTTGTTTCACGGGAACGGTAGGATTCAAAGTGTAAGCGCGGTCAAAAATTCCGTATTCAATACCTGTCCATTTGTCGGTATTAGCGTGTAAACTGAATTCAAGTTTCAATTTTCTGTTAAATCCGTATTGATAAGCAGTAATACTTCCGCCAATGCGCTGTAAAAAACTGTTTATTATTACTCCCTGATGATCCAAATAATTTATTGAAGCGCGAAAACCGCCGTTGTCGGTTCCCGAAGAGAAAGCAAGATTGTGATAATGAGAAACAGCCGTTTGTTCCAATTCTTTTTGCCAGTCGGTATCGCCGCCAAAATCTATTGCCGACATAAGTTCGTTTTCGCGAACATATTGCCGCCATTGATTGGCTGATAAAATATCAAGATTTTTTGCAACAGAGCCTATTGCTACATATCCGTTGTAAGTTATGCTTCCTCCTTTCTTTTCGCGATTGGTTGTTATAATGATAACGCCATTTGCACCTCTTGAACCGTAAATTGCAGCAGCCGAAGCATCTTTCAATACGTCAAACGAAAGAATTTCTCCGGGTTGAACAGTATTAATATCAATTCCCGGAATACCATCAACAACAAAAAGAGGGCTGTTGCTTGCCGTCAGCGAAGTTCCGCCGCGCAAACGCACCGACGAACCTCTTGCAGGATCGCCGCTGCCTTGAATAACGGTTAAACCGGCAATTTTTCCCTGCAATAACTGTTCGGTCGAAGAAATGATTCCCTGTTTAAAATCCGCAGCCGAAACTGAAGATATTGCTCCTGTCAAATCAGCTCTGCGAACAGCGCCGTATCCTATTGCAACAACAGTTGCCTGTTCCAGTCCTATTGCATCCGGTTGCATTTGAACATTCATAGTTGGTTGAGCCGATAATATTTGCGTAACATATCCTATATACGAAAACACAAGTTGTGTTCCCTGTTCAACGGATAATGTGAAATTTCCGTTATAGTCGGTCATTGCGCCTTGCGTTGCTGATACGACAATGCTAACGCCTTCGAGCGGTGCGCTGTTTTCGTCTATTACCGTTCCGTTGACAGTAATGCGTTCTTGTGCAAACGCCGAATGGCTGATAAAAGCAATAATTGTGATTACCATCACAATATATTTTTTGAAATTTTTAAAATTCATAGTCTTTTAGTTTTAAAATGTTAATCGGGAATTACTAATGGTATATCTCCGGAATATATTTCATTATCGTTTTGATCTTTAATTGTAGCCGTAAGACTTGAAATATTCATTCCCTTAAATTCTTCAACAAGATTTACGAATGCACGCTGGAGAGCCATAGGCGAAGAGCCTGTCATATTGCCTGATATTGTTTTGCTGCCGCCTGTAATAGTGTATGACAAAAATTGTCCTCTGTTGTTATTTTCGCGTGATATAACCAATATGTCATTCAAACTTATTTTTAAGGGGAAAAAATATAAACTCGGAGGAGGAGGAATAGGAACATCTGCCGCATAAACAACATAATTAGACGTGGTAGCGCTCCAATCGTCCTGTACGAATAAAAATTCAAAGTTTGAAAATTCATCTTCTTCCAATGCCTGAAAATATTCGTAAGGAACCAAATCTTTTTTATAAATTCCATTTCCCAAATGTTTAAATTCAGTATAACAAGCCGATTGCGGATAGCATCCTGTCGTTTCCCAAGAATGATATTCGATAGTGTGGTCTGCAAAATTGTTATAACCCGAATGCATGTGAACACCTTTGACACCTGCCGCAGCATCCGTAAAACCGGGAGCAACATTTGCATTAAATAAAATAGAAACATTGCTTGCAGGATATACTTTTTTGCCGGGAATTGCCTGTGTATTATTATCTTCTGTCGAATAATAAGTCCATACTTCGCCGCTTGCGGCAAAATCGCCAACGTAATTTGTGTTTGTTTTAATTACAAGAGTTCCTGTGTGATAATCGTCGAAATTTGCCGACCTCAACAGAAAATTAAACGCATGGTCGGAATGTGCGTATATTTCATCCTGCGTTAATCCGAAAAACGTTGTAGGAGTAAAAGTTATTTTCCAAATTCTGTTCCCCTCATAATCTATTGGAATTATATCATTTGTGGGATTATTTGGCGCCCATATCCACATGTAAAGAGGAGAACCATCAGGAAGAACAGAGGGACTCGTGCTGCCGAAATCGAAATACCATGTAATTTCTTCATCCATTGCATACACAGCGGGAACTGCCCAGTATTTGTCGGGAATAATATCAGCCGCACGTGATGCTGATACAGACAACATTATAAAACCAATAATGCAAAATATTATTTTTTTCATAATTTTAATTTGTTTTTGTTAATTTAATCTGATAAGATACGAAAGGAACATTGTTAGATGTTCTTGTAAGTTTCAACTCCATTTCGGGCGTTGCTCCGGGCATACTTGTAATATTAAGTTTACCTGCCTGTTGCGTTTTGGCAGCATCGCCATACAATAAAATGGTTGGTGGCGTTCCATTGGTTTGCGGAAAATCTGTATCCAATGACCAATAACCCTGTTCATTGAAAATATCCGGCGCATTTCCGCTTACCGCATACGATGTGGGATTTCCATCGACATCCACATTCAGCGTAATACCGAAGGTGGTAAATTCAAATTGGTCGGTAAGAAACATTTCTGATGGATTCAAACCGGCTTTTTTTGCTGTTTCATCTATTTGTGTTATTGACAATAAATGCCAATCACCGTTTGTCTTTTCCGAAATAGTAATCGGAGACACGTACGAACCGTCATCTGTATCGGCGCACCTTATAAAGATAAATACCGATAAAAATAAAAGAAGACTTTCGATAAAATACTTGATTTGCTTCATAGTTGTAATGCTTTAAAAAATTTGTTAAACATAGCTTTTGCTATAAAATTATTTCACAAAAATATACTTCATTTTTCTATATCAAATCTCATTAATGAAAAATATAGATGTTTTTGTAATATTTATTTTTTAATATATTGAAAATAATAAAGATAATAAAATATTCCTATTGTTAAAATATAGATAAAATATAGACAGGTTTAATAAAAATTTAATTTTATTACATGTTAAATTTCAATATTTTAGAATAAAAAAAATTGTATAAAAAAGTGAATAAATATCAACATTCTTATTATCAGCAATATAACCGATTTGAAATATTAATAATCATTAAATTTCTAAAAATTTTGAATCTCATGAAAAATAATGAAGATCCGTGACAATGTTTACAAAATGGTAAATGTTGAACAGCAGTGTCTTACATTAGGTAAAATATAAGGCGTTTATTTTAGTTTTTACATTTATTTTAGACATAATATAGACTTTTCTATTTTTCGTCTTTCTGTCCGTAATATTCTTCATAATATTCCTGATATGCGCCTGACGTAACATTATCAAGCCATTGCTGATTTTCGAGATACCATTTTACGGTTTTTTCTATTCCTTCTTCAAATTGCAGAGATGGCTGCCAGCCAAGTTCGTTTTTAAGTTTCGACGAATCTATTGCATAGCGCAAATCGTGTCCGGCTCTGTCGGTTACGTAAGTTATAAGTTTTTCAGATTCGCCTTCGTTTCGTCCTAAAAATTTATCAACGGTTTTAATAATTACCTTTATCAAATCAATATTTTTCCATTCGTTGAACCCGCCAATATTATATGTTTCGCCAACTTTGCCTTTGTGAAATATAATGTCGATTGCGCGAGCGTGATCAAGCGCATAAAGCCAGTCGCGCACGTTTTCTCCTTTACCGTAAACAGGCAGAGGTTTGTTGTTGCGAATATTGTTTATGAAAAGCGGAATCAATTTTTCGGGAAATTGATACGGTCCGTAATTATTTGAACAATTGGTTATTATCGCAGGCAATCCGTAAGTGTCGTGGAATGCGCGAACAAAATGATCGCTGCTTGCCTTGCTTGCCGAATAGGGCGAATGTGGATTGTACTTCGTTTCTTCGGTAAATAATGTTTCGTCAAATTGCAATGCGCCGTAAACTTCGTCGGTTGAAATATGATAAAATAATTTTTCATTGTAATTTTCTTTCCAGCGCTCTTTTGCTGCCTGAAGCAATGATAATGTTCCCAAAACATTTGTTTTAGCAAAAGTAAAAGGATCTTTTATGCTTCGGTCAACGTGGCTTTCGGCAGCCAAATGCAGAACGCCATCGATATTATGTTTCACGAAAACGGCTACGACTGTTTCAAAATCACAAATATCGGCTTTTACGAATGTGTAGTTAGGTGCATTTTCTATATCTTTCAGATTTTCAAGATTTCCGGCATAAGTAAGTTTGTCTATATTCACAATTTTGTATTCCGGATATTTGTTTACAAACAGACGCACAACATGCGATCCGATAAATCCAGCGCCTCCGGTGATTAATATGTTTTTCATTGTATTTATATTAATTTTAAATTATATCAACATTAAAAATTGTACAATATTAATAATAATTGATGACAAGTGCAAAATAATCAACTGACAAATAAATTTATATTATTGAAAATAAGAATTTTATCAGGATCATAATTTAGATGATTGTACGAAATAAATTCATAAATATACTTTGCTCGTCATAAAAATGCAAAATGAAAAAAAAATTCTGGATTGGCTATGCCGAGCTCCGCTACGATTTAATCCAGCATATTGATAATTCACAAATTTATACCACATGAAATATAAACAAAAAAATTACAGCATTTTGTTTTACGGCATTTCATATTCATTCCGTTTGTAAGTAGCATTAAACTAATATTTTACATCACTAACAAAGAAATATGTATTAATTTTTCGTTTTTTATTCATATCTTTGCCATTCAAATTTATACGAATTAATTAGATGAATTTTATAGAAGAATTGAGATGGCGCGGAATGATTCAGGATATTATGCCTGGCGTCGAAGAACAGTTGAACAAAGAAATGACAACGGCTTATTTGGGAATTGACCCGACAGCGGATTCGTTACATATTGGACATCTTTGCGGCGTTATGATGCTGCGTCATTTTCAGCGTTGCGGACACAAACCGATAGCGCTCATCGGCGGAGCAACAGGAATGATTGGCGACCCTTCGGGAAAATCGATAGAACGCAATCTGCTCGACGAAAAAACTTTGCAGCACAACCAAAACGCAATAAAAAAACAACTTTCAAAATTTCTTGACTTTGAAAGCGATTTACCAAATGTTGCCGAAATGGTTAATAATTACGAATGGATAAAAAATTTCTCCTTTCTTGATTTTGTCCGCGATGTAGGAAAACATATTACCGTAAATTATATGATGGCAAAAGATTCGGTGAAAAAACGACTTAACGGCGAAGCACGCGATGGATTGTCGTTTACCGAATTTACATATCAACTTTTGCAAGCCTATGATTTTCTGTTTCTTAACACAAACAGAAATTGTAAACTTCAAATGGGCGGAAGCGATCAATGGGGAAATATTACAACAGGAACAGAATTGATTCGCAGAACAACAGGCAACGAGGCATTTGCACTTACCTGTCCGCTTATAACCAAAGCCGATGGCGGAAAATTTGGCAAAACCGAAAGCGGAAACATTTGGCTCGATGCCCGTTATACTTCTCCCTATAAATTTTATCAATTTTGGCTGAATGTGAGCGATGAAGATGCAAAACGATATATAAAAATATTTACGCTTATCAATAAAAATGAAATCGAAAAACTTGTCGAAGAACAGGATGCAATGCCACATTTGCGAGTATTGCAAAAACGTTTGGCAAAAGAAGTAACATGTATGGTACATTCCGAAAACGATTACAATGCGGCAGTCGAAGCATCGCAGATTTTATTCGGAAAATCAACATTTGAATCGCTGGCAAAACTCGATGAACAAACATTTTTAACTGTTTTCGAAGGTGTTCCACAATACGAAATTTCACAATCAATAATAGATGAAAAAACAAATATCGTTGAATTGCTTACAACAGATACAAATTTATTTCCATCGAAAGGCGAATTGCGCAAACTTATTGCAGGAGGCGGATTGAGCATAAACAAACAAAAAATCGAAAATGCCGAAAGAATAATCACAGAAAACGATTTGTTGAATGAAAAATATATTCTGATACAAAAAGGTAAAAAAGACTATTATATAATAAAAAAATAAATTAAACATTGTTATTATAAAAAAAATTACTAAATTTGGCGCTTAAAAGAATAAAAATATGTTTATACGAATAACAAGACTTTTACTGATAATTATTATTTCAATATTCGTTGGAATGTGTATCGTTTGGTGGGTTGAATATGTTGCAACTGAAAGACGTACATTAATGTTGAATATTGCAATGCTGGGTTCGCTTATATTGCTTGCGACAATTCTTGCCGTTCAATTTTTTGAAAATCGCAAAAGAAAAAAAGATGAAGAAAAAATTATTAAAGAACAGGAAAAATTAGATAAAAATAAAGTTTGAAAATTATAAAAACATCGTCAAAAACTAAAAAAATGGACACAAAAAAATTAGTTGTAGGAATAGACATTGGCGGAACAAATACCAAATTCGGTATGATTGACCGCATAGGGAATATTTATGTCGAAGAAAATATTTCAACGTCGCTTTACAGCGATTTTAACGATTACGTTAATGCGCTGAAAGATGTTATTGTGAACCTTGAAAAAAGCGTCGAAAATGCTGAAATCATTGGAATAGGCATTGGTGCGCCAAATGGAAATCACAATACGGGAACAATAACTTTCGCTCCTAATCTGCCATGGCAAGGGATTTTGCCTATTGTAGCAAACTTGCAGAAGTTTTTCCCAACTATTTGCATAGCATTGGATAACGATGCAAACGCAGCGGCTATTGGCGAAATGGTTTACGGCGGAGCGGCAAAAATGCGTGATTTTCTTTTCGTTACGCTTGGCACGGGAGTCGGTAGCGGTTTTGTTGCAAACGGCGAAATGATTTATGGACACGACGGACTTGCAGGCGAACTCGGACACGTCATTGTTGAAAAAGACGGACGTGAATGTGGCTGCGGACGACACGGATGTCTTGAAACATACACATCAGCGCCGGGAGTAAAACGCACGGTTTGGGAACTTTTGTCTAAAAGCAATGAAGACTGCGTTTTTCGTCATAAACGTTTCGACGAATTTGAAACAAAAGATATTGCCGAAGCTGCAGAAAAAGGCGATAAAATTGCAATAAAAACATTCCAAAAAACAGGCGAAATTCTTGGGCTTGCTCTTGCAAATGCAGTAGCAATAACAGTTCCCGAAGCAATATTTCTGTTCGGAGGTTTGGCAAAAGCCGGAAATTTGATTTTTGCGCCGACAATCGCATCGTTTGAAAAGAACGTATTGAAATTCTGGAAAAACAAAATAAAAATTCTTCCATCCGAACTGCAAAACAAAGATGTGTCGATACTTGGCTCGGCTTCGCTTGCATGGAATTCAATCAACAAAGGCTCTTTGTAATTAATATAAAATTAACAACCAAATTATGAATCGATATATAAAACGAGTATTTAAATTTGCAATATATTTAATTGCATTATTGTTTCTGATATTGATATTTATCTATCTTATGAGCAAAAATGTCATGTCGGAAACAGCAAGTTTTTCTCACTTTTTAAAAGACGGACGCCCTTTGCAAATGCTGTGTCTGGTAATTGTTTTTGCTGTAATATATCCTTTTATAGGATTTGCCACTGTAAAAGTATATCTGAACAAAGCTGTAAATGACGATAAAAATGAAATAATAGAATTGTTCAATCAACGCAAATATGCTCTTGTAAGCGACGAAAACAAAATATTAGTATTTCGTCCGGTAAACAAATTTCACAGACTTACGCGCATGTACGAAGACTGTCTCGAACTGGATTATTCGGATACAATTTTGAAATTTCACGGTTTGCGAAAAGACGTTTACAGGCACAAACGAATGCTCGAAGAATTTGCACAAAAAACACAAACGAAAGATTGATATAAGAGTTGATTTATCAAAGAATGAGGCTGCCATATTTTAGAACAGCCTCATCGTTTTTATTAAAAAGCCTGTGTTAATAGTTGTTTTGTTCGGCTAATTTGTTGTGATTAATCTCTCCTTAACAAGCAAAATTTATGTGGAAGTGTAATAAAGATTTTGCGAAAAAACAGGCGAAAAATAATTTGTAAAAATTTTGCCTTCAGTTTTTCCATCATCTTTTTCAAATTCCATGCCGTTGCTGACATTAATGTATCAATCTGAATGCCTGCTTCGCAGCCAAAGTAGTTCTGTTCCATGCGAAAATCTTTTTTCAGGTATCCGATTATCGGCTCTATGCCCGCTCGGAACTTCTTGCGCTTCTGCTGTTTCTGATATGCAGTGTCTGTCTTTTTTGGAGGCGATGGCGTGATGATTTTTACTCCTTTGATTTCCGATTTTTCTTTCCCGCCTCTGTTGTATGCAAGTTCTTCGGGAAGGGATATATTATTGTTTTACATTTGATTAAGTGTAGGTTCTATTGTATTGCCATCGTAGAGATTTCCTGTAAAGCCCAGTATCGCCAAAATAATTTTTTTGCCTCTTTTACCGCCTGTTATCAAGTCAATTTTATTCCCAAATTCGTACGAAGCAATGTGCAGCGATTTGCTCGGATTTATAGAATATAATAAAATCGAAAAACCTGCTGTCATCGGACATCCAATAGGAGGACGCTGTGCAGCATTATTTGCAAAACAGCATCCCGAATTACTGTCAAAACTTGTAATCGTAGATATTTCGCCTTTCGACTGCGAAAATCAGGAAGAACTATCGGCATTTCACAGAAATATATTGACGGCGCTGGCAACTGTAAATCTAAACGAAATACATTCGCGGAACGATGCCGCCGCACAATTATCAGAAAAAATAAACGATGTGAATCTTCAAAAATTTTTGTTGAAAAATTTATATCGAACACAAAAAAGCGGCTTTTTATGGAGATTTTATCTGCCCGCACTATTAAATAATGTTAAGAATATCGGTTGCGGAACATTCAAAAAAAACGAAAAAACAGAGATGAAAATTCCGACTTTATTCATTGTCGGTGAAAAGTCAAACCATGTTGTAAATCCTGATATTGAAATGATTACAAATGTATTTTCTGATTTGAAAACACAAATAATTTCGGGCGCAGGACATTGGATTCATTCCGAACAAAGAGAAAAATTTGTTGCCTGCTTACAAAAATTCATTAGCAAACAGATGTAATTTAACAAAAACTTATTGTACCTTTGCAACCTAAATAGAAAATTTTAGAATGAGAAAAGCATACATATTTACATTTGCATTGATTTTAATATTTTCGTCGTGTGGTGGCAACGGCGCAAAGAATATTGAAAAAATAACGGAAGATTCGTTGAAGAGTGACATTCCTGTTTTGAAAGCAGAAAAAGGCGATATTGTTTTTGTTCGCATGGATTCTATTATAAACAGTTTTGATATGTATCATGATTTGAGAAAAATTTATGAAGAAGACGTAACAAAAGCCGACACCGATTTGCGGACAAAATCAAATGTTTTGCAGAAAGATTATAATGAATTTAACGAGAAATATAACAAAGGACTGATA
The DNA here is from genome assembly GCA_031269545.1 of Prevotellaceae bacterium. Taxonomy (GTDB): domain Bacteria; phylum Bacteroidota; class Bacteroidia; order Bacteroidales; family UBA932; genus JAIRKV01. The sequence continues at coordinate 728 of JAISYZ010000074.1, read as the reverse complement.
ACGCGCTCGCAAGCCGAACAGGAACACGGACGATTAATGCAGCGTCAGCAAAATTTGGAAGAAGAAGGAAACAAAGTAAGAAATGAATTAGCCGAAAAAGAAATTGTTTTGCTCAATCAAATTCAAAATGCGATAATGACTTACGTAAATCAGTACAACGCAGAAAAAGGCTACAGCATGATTATCAGTACAACCGGAAATTCAACAGTTTTATACGGAAATCCGGGATTGGACATAACAGGCGAAATTATTAAAGGTATTAATGAAGAATATATAAAAAGCAGATAATGTGTTTTCATAATGTTTAGTTTTTTAAGTTAAACGAAGGATGCAACCGAACAAAATTCGGTTGTATCTTTTTTAAATATGTTTTGATTGATTTGTATTTCGTTACGTCCTAAAAAAGTTGACAGGTTGGTATGAAATTTTTAGAAGTTATTTAGTCTCTCATTACAAAGGATATAAAATATTTATTAATAAGCAATTATGAATAAAAATCAAGTGAAGAAATTTCAAGGTTTTGCGCAATACGAATTAAAACCCTGCAAATATTTTTAAAAAATATTCTTGCAAAATCATTAAACCAAACAAAATAATTGTAAATAAAAATGTCCCGTTAGGGACAAAATGTCGGTAGAAAGATAATTGCCGCCGATATTTTCGCGCGAAGCATTGCCGATGACATGAAAAACTGTCGGCAACTCGCGCGACATGCATGTGTCTGCGTT
>JAISYZ010000023.1 GCA_031269545.1 Prevotellaceae bacterium | reverse complement strand
CGTTGAAAATAATCCTTCAAGCGCAGGGCGTTCTTTCTTTTTGCGTCCCATTAGTTACTGTTTTATATTCGCAACAAAGGTAAAACTTTTTTCATAGCACCTCAAAAAAAGACTTAACCGAAAAATCTTCGTACTTACATTATCAATTAATTTACTAACTTTGCCGTGCAATAAAAAATCGAATAAAATAATGGAAAGAATAAATCCCGAAAAAGCCGAAAAAGCAATAAAATTATTCGTCAAACAACTTGGTTTGGAAAGTGGTTTTAAACAATACCGCATAATGAAAATGTTTAACGAAATGGCAGGAGAATCTGTCGTAAAACATATCAAAAAAAAAACATTGCGCGAACGGAAACTCTTTGTCTTTTTTGATTCGTCTGTCGCTCGAAATCAGATATTTATGCAACGCACTGCGATAATACAGAATATAAACCAGCAGTACGGAGAATATATACTGGAAGAAATTATACTGAAATAAATTTTGAAATGAACAGTATAGCGAACAAAAATATTATAAGCCTGCTCGAACTGCAAACCATGATAAAGGAAAAATTAAATTCCGCATTTCCTGCAAATTATCAGGTTGTAGCCGACATTAACGAGATTAAGGAAAACAGTTCGGGACACTGCTATCTCGAGCTTGTTCAACACGACGAAAATTCAAGTATTCCAAAAGCCAAACTGAGCGCAACAATCTGGTCGTACACCTATCGAATGTTGAAACCATATTTCGAAAGTGAAACGGGAACACCGCTCTCGATGGGAATGAAAATTTCGGTAAGCGTACAAATACAGTATCACGAATTGTATGGACTGAGCCTGAACATTATTGACATCGACCCTTCATATACGGTTAGCGAAATTCAATTGCAGCGCCAGCGAACAATAGCAAAACTGACTGACGATGGCATTTTCGACATGAACAGATGTTTACAGATTCCGACATTGCCGCTGCGCATTGCAATAATATCGTCGGCAACGGCGGCAGGTTATCGCGATTTTATAAATCAACTTTACAGCAACGATTATAAGTACAATTTTCGGACAAAACTTTTTGCCGCACTTATGCAAGGCAAAGATGCCGAAATATCTATCGTTGCCGCAATAGACGAAATTTATAAAACAATCGATGATTTTGATGTTCTGGTAATAATTCGCGGCGGCGGTTCTGTAAGCGATTTGGCTTGCTTCGACAATTATCTGCTTGCATCGTGCATTGCACAAATTCCTATTCCCGTAATTACAGGAATAGGACACGACAAAGATATGAGTGTTGCTGATATGGTTGCCAATACAATGACAAAAACGCCAACGGCAGCCGCCGAATTTCTGATAGATTGCGTTGCTCAGCAAGATTTTTATGTTAACGAAATGGCAGAACAACTGACAGATACAGTGAAAATGCAATTGCAAAATGAAAATTACAGATTGCAAAACATGACAGCGCAACTGAAAAATACAGTATCGGTAAAAATAGAACAGAATAAATATTTTCTAAAAACCTTTTTCAGCAAACAAATGAAACCGCTGTTGATGTCGCGTTTCAGAGAGTTGAATAACGAATTGCATCTGTTTCAAAAAAATATCGAATTGAATAATCCCAAACAAATTTTGCAGCGAGGATATTCCATTGTAACCCACAACGGAAAAGTAGTAACCGATGCCCAAGCCGTAAAAACAGACGACGAAATAGAAATAACCCTGTTCAAAGGCAAAAAAACCGCAACAGTAAAATAATCGTTCCATAAAAACAATATAAGTCATTTGCGAATAAAAAATTTTGAGGTGAAAATTTTCGCTTGAGTGTTTTATATTCAATCTGTTTCTGCGAAAGGCTTTATTCAATAAAAACACATAAAACAGGAAAAAGGTTGCCTGAAAATACGACAACCTTTTTCGGAAATAATCAACTTTATGGATTTAAACTAAATGTTCATTAGTTTTAGTTTTGCGTGTCAATCAAATAACCGTAATCCCAGTCGGCGCTTACATCGTATCCTGTCAATCCGTTGGCAACACCCATATATGCAGGTTTGCGATTATAGTTTTTATCCCAAACGCAGGGCGCATCGTCCTGCAACCACGAGCCGTTGTTGCCATCGCTTATGCCCCACAGTGTAATTCCGTATTGTTGCGCCGAAGGCACGTTTGTCAGATACGACTCAATAACGTAACGATACATTTCGGATTGAAGTTCTAGCAGATCGGGGCTTGGCGTTGTAGAGCCTACGCGTATATCAAGTTCCGATACCTTTACAAGTTTGCCTGTTGCGGCTAATTTTATGAACATATTGTCGATTCCCGCTTTCATTTCGGCAATTGTAGAAGCATCTGCATTTCGTATATATGCGTGAGTCTGTGTTCCTATGCCGTCAACTGTTTGTCCCTGCGCTTCGATATAATTTACATAAGCGATAATTCCTTCGAGTTTTGAATTGTTCGACTCGAGATTATAATCGTTTATAAACAGTTTGTCATCCGAATTACATGCGGCTCGTGCATATTCGAATGCTTTCACGGCATAGTCGTCGCCTAAATAATATTGCCAGTAAAATTCATCGGCGGCTTCGGTTGTTTCCTGTCCTGCGCGTACATTTCCACCTTCGGTCATTGGTTCGTTCACTACATCCCAATCGTGTACGCGATTTTTGTAATGATTTACCATTTCGGTAATCCAGTTGTGCATGGCATCGTCAATGATTTGTACTTTTTCTTCCCATGTTTTTGTAATAATAATCGTTCCACCTCCACCGTCAACAACTTCTTTTACTATAACGTTATCAATATAATAAGTTGCAGCAATCTTTCCAAGGTCAAAATTCAGACCTGTTTCAGTGCCGTTTCCGACAAATTCCCATGTGATTTTATCCCATGCAGCGCCTGTGTTCTGCGTACCTTGATACTGTGATGTTCCTCCTGTTGTTGAGCATCGCATGCTAGCATCAACATCCGATTTAATCATAAACGAAATTTCATAATTTTTGTCTTCTTCCAGTGTAGAAGTGAAATCAACATGTATTTGAATATCCCATTCGTTGCCCGATGTGGCATTTACTACTTGTAATGCTCCTGTTCCTTCGTATGAATCGGCTTCTGCTGCCTGCGTCATGCCAGTGCCATTCCATTGAGCCCAGCCGTCTAAATTAGCATCGAATGTGCCGTTTGTAATCAGATTTACGTATGTAGGTTCGGCATCTTTATCTATTACGCTTATCGAACTTATATCAATGTAATATACGCCTGCTATTTTTCCCAGGTCGAAAGATATTTTTATGATATCGCTTGCTGCTTCCAGATCTGAATATGTTATTTCCTGCCATGTTCCATCCGTATCAAACAACGCACCTCCGTCTATCCATGGATAGTTGTTTGTCATTCCCGCAAACGAAACTCTGCCCTGTCCTGCCGCTTCGGATTTAATCCAGAACGAGAGTTCGTAAGTATGCCCTGTTACTGCGGGAATATCGGGAGAAGTAAGTTGAGTATCCCATTCATTGCCACCTGTTGTTGTTTCCAAACGTACAGCATCTCCGCCGCTGCGTCCGTCTCCTGATGATACGGTTATTCCGCTTGCATTATTTCTGCCCCAGCCTGTAAATGTTCCATCTTCCAAAGCGCTTAAATCCAACAGATTTTCTCCCGGCGCAGCTATTACTTCAGGAGCAATAAGCCGGTTAAGATATGTTTTGTTCTGGTTTTGATGCCAAACCAGTGTATGCCCGAACAAATCAATATTTGCAGGCAAGGCATTGACGAAATTATCAACAGTCTGAAAATTCAATGTGCCTGTATTGCTCACAATAGCGCCGTGTTTCATGTGGTAGCCAGCAGTAACGGCATTAAAATTTGCATTTGTCAAATTGCGATATGTTTCGCTGTTCATGTAACCATCGACCATATCAATACCGCAACCTAACCAGAATCCTGCGGGAATGTATTCCTGCAAATTTTCATATAATCCTAATTTTTCACTGTTAGAAAGCGGTATATCCTTTACATCCGTTAATGGAGTTCTTCCATCATCGTACTTAAATTCATCAGTTTCACTGCATGAAATTAGTAAACTTCCCATGAATAATATTGCAGGGAAAATAAATTTAAAGTGTTTCATATTATAATTATTTTTAAAATTTTAATCCTCAAATTCATCATAAACAGGCGTATCCAAAGGAACTACGCGCAAATTATCAAAATAAACTTTTACTTCTGTTGGCTGAGCTTCAAAAACATCTTTTATTGTAACATTATGGAACCAAGGTCCCGACTGTTTATAAGATGCATTAGCCATTGAAGCAACAACATCGGCAAAGGTTTTTCCCGAATAATCATCACTGTCGCTGAACGGAAGTGTAACAGTGTACCAGCAGCCCGGATTTTCGAAGGCTACAATGGCGCCGTTCCTGTACCACGGACGATACAACATGCAATATCTGTCGGTACTTGAACCATCGGCCATTACCATACGTATCAATCCCGAATTCCAATCGCCTTCGACATATATGTCCATTTGCACTGCCGCCATATTTGCCGCGGTATTTCCGGGTATTACATTCAGCAAGGCAGAGGGCCAGTCGGTAGAATTTGTCCAGTAACGTTTATCGGCTTCGGCGGCAATAGTTGCTCCTGCCGCATTGAAACATTGATAATTGCCCTGCGATTTTGGATGGCTTCCCGTTGCAGGAATAACATCCGTCAGCGGCGTTCCTGCATCGTCTATGCCCGATGCCCATGAATAATTATTTACATCGTCGAAATTATGGAACAGCCCTTTTTTGAAGTTGAAATAAGCAGGCGAATATGCTCCGCCATTAAGACCTTCAACAAACAAAGCGCCTCCTTCGTCCGAAACTCCCGAAGGTACAGTAACAATGCAAAATTTACCATCAACATTATCAGAAATTATACTGTTTTCCGTAACAACAACGTCGCCGGGAAATGTTACACGTTCTATTCCCTGCAATCCTGTGCCGTAAACAGTAATTTCTTCGCCTGCCTGCGGCATGGTATGCGAAATACTTGTGATTGTCGGAGCGGCAGAACGTATTTCAAACTGATATGTGTATTGAGTTCCGTTCTTTTCAAGAACAATGGTGTTTCTTGCCGAAGGATCTGCATCAAGTATTGGAGTTTCGCCCGAAATGCTTACAAGCAGACTGACATCTGTCAGCAATGCGGTATTGAAAAAAGTGGAACGTCCGTTGATATAAATTTTTTGCAATCCACTAAAACCCGAACCTTCCAAACGCAAAGTCTGTCCTAAACGGGCATATTCTACAAGTCTGTCGGTTACCGAAGACTGTGCATCTTCCAGATAAACGGCTGTAATTTTCATTGGAGTATTCAAATTGTCGCTGTCATCGTCTTTACACGATGATAAAAACATTGATACATTAATAATAACAAGCCATATAAAAAGGTTTTTATTTATTATATTTTTCATTTTAATATATTTTAATTAAACAAGTCAGTTATTCTTTCTTCTGTAAATTGATAAGGAACAGGCGGTTCTTTCAACAACGGATTTTTTATCACTTCATCCGATGGATATGGCAACAAAAATACCGATGCATCAATAGCGCCGATAGCGCGTGTCGCTTCATCACGCGAACTGTCCAAACTTAAAATATTGGGCGATTCAAAAAGGAATGGCACAATAGTTTCTCTATGTTGAGCAATAAGATATTCTATCACATCCTGCTGTTTATAATACGAGCGGCTAAGCAAGTCGTACCAGTAAAGTCCTTCCATGCAAAATTCGACACGGCGTTCGTAGCGTATGTCTTCGTACTCAATGCTCGATTTTTCAGACATTTTGGCACGAGTGCGAACTTTATTGAAATAAAATAATGCGTCAGCATCGTCTGTTGTAGCGCTGTTTCCCAATATTGCTTCGGCATAATTCAGATAAACTTCTGCCAGACGCAGCATGTACGTATTGAGAGCCGAATTCATGCGTGCAATTGCAGGATTGTCTTTTGTAGAGCCTACTACACCTTTTTTCACATTAAGAAACTGTTGTCCGTTGCTTCGTTCGCAAAGCAAACCGCCATTGGCTTTATTTATTTCAGGATAAAAATCTCCATAGCCCATCCATGTTGCTTTGCGGCGAATTGTATCGACTATATTGTATTCTTTAATAATATCGTAAGTAGCCCGCGTCCAGTCGCCCCATGCAGCATCGTCGCCTGTAATTTCGGAACTGTATGCAAAATACGCCTGATGATTATTTATAACGCCCCAACCTGTGGCGCTGTTCATTCCGGGTACCCATTGAAAAGCAAACATTGATTCGGTATTATTGTTATTTTCGATTTTGAAAAGATCGGGATAATTAGCCAGTAATTCATACTTGCTGTCATTAATAACTTTTTCTGCCGCTTTTTTTGCAAGTTCCAAATATTCGCTGCTGCGTGTTCCCGAATTGGGATTTGTCTGATTCGATACATATCCCGAATAAGCCAGATACAGGCGCGACAACATTCCAAATGCACTGCATCGGTCGATACGTCCCGATTCGGTTGCATTTTCGGGCAGATATTTAGCTGCAAATTCCATATCGCGTATGGCAAATTCAAAAGCATCGTTGCGCGGATTTGTGTTCATTACAGGATTATTAACTATAATCGTTGGATCTTCCGAAATAATAATATTGCCCCACAATGATGCCAGATACCAGTATGCCGTGCCTCGCATAAAACGAGCTTCGCCGATATACTGATTTTTTATTTCATTACTTGCAGAACTTTCTTTGATACTTATAATCACTTTGTTTGACTGTTGTATAACCTGATAGAATGAAGACCATGCATTTACCAGCGGACCTGTAAGTCCTGTTACCGAAAAATCGGCAAAAGGATAGATATAGTTTGAATAGGGAGCATAAAGATTATACGATGCGCCATCGCCCAAACCATAATAAAATTGCGAATTGAAATCAGCCCAGACAACATTGTAAAGAGGCGATGTGAGCGATGGAAGGTTTTCAGCCGTCAAACTGCTTCCTGTTACCAGATTGTTTGGTTTGATTTCAAGAAAATCACTGCAAGAACTTAACGATAAAGTTAATGCTATCGTAACCAGATATATTATTTTTTTAATTTTCATATTCATTTTATTTTATTTAGAAAGTAATATTAATTCCGAATGTATAAATACGCGGCGAAGGATAACGCCCAAAATCAACGCCGTTTAACTGATTTCCGTTGCTGTACGATATTCCTATTTCAGGATCGTAGCCCGAATAGTCTGTAAATGTATATACGTTTTGCAGGTTCATATACAGTTTGACTGTTTGAACTCCGAACCTGTTAGTCAATCTGCCCGGCAGAGTGTATCCCAGCGATATGTTTTGAATGCGCAGATAAGAAGCATCTTCAACATATCTGTCGCTAAATGCAAAATCGTAATCCGAAACCAAAGTTGAACGGGGTATGCGAGGCATGTCGCTGTCGCCGCCGACAATATGCAAATTACGATAATCGTCTTCGGGTCCCGCAGGATCAATCAATCCTGTTTGAGCATAGCGCGTTGCTTTTGAAAACAGGTTTGATATATTTCGCCGCGGATTTTCCATCCATCGTCTCATGTAATTTACGGCTTTGTTTCCTACCGACCCTGTAAGAAATACAGTCAAATCCCAATTTTTATAAGTAAATGTATTACTGATTCCAAAAGTAAATTTAGGTTCGGGATTACCTATAAATGTAAGGTCATTTTCATCGATTTTGCCATCTCCGTTACGATCGGCGTACATGAAATCGCCAATCCACACTCCGTTGAGTTCGTCTATTGGCAAGTCAAACATTACAGGAGTACGTTTTATGTTTCCATCGGCATCTTTGTAATAAAAATCTGTCGGTTTTTCAAAACGTCCTATTATTTGATAGCCGTAGAACTGTCCAATAGGCTGTCCTACAACTGTTTGAGTAATAGTTGTTGTCCCGCCTTCGGGGTCGGCAATGTTTCGCGGATCTGTTCCTGTCTGTGTATTGATAGACAAAACCTTATTACGGTTCGATGAAAATGTAATGCTCGAACGCCACAGGAAATCATTGGTATTAATGTTTACTGTATTCAAAGTCAGTTCGACACCCTGATTTCTCAAAGAACCTATATTTACCCATGGGCGTCCGCTTGCGCCTGTTCCCGAAGTTCCCGCAAATACGGGAAGCGATGCCTGCATCAACAGATTTTTGGTTTTCTTGTAATAAAAATCGAAAATAAATTCAATACGGTTTTTGAATAAATTCAAATCCAAACCAATATTTGTCGAATTTGTACTTTCCCATGTAAGGTTTCTATTTGGAGTGTTGCTAGCGAGCAAACCTGTTCCCATATTTGTCGGAACTGTACGATATGTTGCTATATAGGCATAATTATCGGGAATATTTTGATTGCCGACAAGTCCCCAACCCACACGCAGTTTCATGTTATCAATGCTGTTAAGAAATTCGCTGTTTTTAAAGAAATTTTCGTTAGATATTTTCCAAGCCACTGCTGCAGATGGATACCATCCCCAACGATTTTCTTTTGCGAATTTTGAAGAACCATCACGACGTAAAGTAGTAGTCAACAGATATTTGTCGTCGAACGAATAGAATATGCGTCCAAAAAATGAAAGAATTGCGCTTGCTCCTGTATAACCGTTATTGGCGGCAGTTGTAGCATCTCCCAATGTTAAATCCGTAGCACCGTTAGTTGTAAATCCTGTACGCGAACCCGACAGATAATCCCATGATGATTTTTGCATTTCCTGTCCTAACATTGCATTCACGCTGTGTATGCCGAATTTCTTATTATAGGTAATAACATTGTGCCAATTCCAATATTTATTATACTGTTTTGAATATTCGCCTTGATTATTGTCTTCAAATTGAGTAGCAGAAAGATAATAAGTCGGTTGAAACCTGTAATTGCTTGTTATACCGTAATTAAAAGAAAGTTCGGTACGCACGGTTAATCCATCTATAATAACTGCTTCGGCATAAGTATTGCCGCGAATACCTGTAACTTCGTTTCTGTTATCAACAAGCGAAGCCAGCGCCATTGGATTGCGCGGCATAAACTGTTCTTCTGTTCCTGCAAAAGAACCATCTGCATTACGAACAGGTACATCAGGCGTTGTACGTATTGCGGTCGAAATCAACGACTGGTCTGAAACCGTCAGTTTCTGATTTGAATTGCTGAATGCAAAATTGATTCCCGCTTTAAGAAAATCTTTCACCTGTGCATCAAAATTTCCTGTCAGGTTCAATCGTTTAAATCCAGAGCCGATTGCAATACCATCCTGATTTAGATAACCTGCCGTCATTGCATAAGTGTTTTTTTCGCCGCCTCCCGAAATAGAAATATTATGACTGTGCATAAAAGCTCTTTTAAACAATTCATCCTGCCAGTCGGTTCCTTCGCCCAACAAATCGGGACGTACAAAATTATTGTTCCACTGAGAAATGCCTAATTCGGCTAAAGTATTACGATGTGTGGCATATTCGCGCAGGTTCAGCACATCTAATTTTCCTGGTATCTGCTGCCAACCAATATAACCGTTATAACTAACCGAAGCATCTCCTTTTTGTCCGCGCCTGGTAGTAATAATAATAACACCGTTCGAGGCTCTCGAACCGTAAATGGCAGTCGCCGATGCATCTTTCAATATGTCGATTGAAACAATATCGGCAGGATTGATGAAGGCTATTGCATTGGTATTTGTATTGTTACCGCTTGCAGAACCGCCATCAATAATTACTCCATCTATCACATAAATAGGTTCGTTTGAAGCGCTCAACGAATTTATACCTCTGATTCTGATAGATGTACTTGCGCCCGGCATACCTGAATTTTGAGTTATTTGTACGCCTGCCGCTCTGTTCAGTACCTGATCTATGGAAGTAACTACCGATTTTGTAATAGCATCAGACGATACAGAAACAACAGAGCCGGTCAAATCACTTCGTTTCATTTGTCCATAACCGACTACAACAGATTCTGTCAGCACGGCAATATCTTCTTCCATCAAAACGTTTATAAGAGTTCTGCCTGCTACTGTTTCGCTTACTGTCTTGTAACCTATGTAAGAAAACGATAATACAGAATTTTCGTCGTTTACCGTGATAGAGTAATTTCCATCTGCATCGGTACTTGCATATCTATTGGTTTCTTGAACCAAAATTATAACTCCGGTCATAGGTCCGTTTGAATCGGTAACCTGACCTTTAACTACAATTCCCGTTTGGGCAATTAAACCCGAAGGAATCAGCAACATCCATAAATAAATGAATACACGCAGGCAATAAAAGATTTTTTTAGCCCGCTTCTTTTTTGTTTTGGTCAAATTCATACTTGCATTTTTTACTTAAATGAGATATTATAAAATTTTGTTTTTAACATGTTTTCACATGACATAAATAACTTTTGCAAAGATATGACTAACAAATATCTATACGAAACGAAAATGTAACATTTGCTTTCCTGTTCGTTACAAAGCGTTTAATAAATGCAACATCTTTCTTATTGCAGGTTACACGGCAGGCTACTTTATTAAAAAATGTATATAATGCTGTTAAATATGCCTTAATTTATGTAACAAGTTTTGAGAGTTTGTAAAAGTCTTTATTTCTATTATTTGTTTATTGCCTGCTTTTATATATTTAGCATAGATAGTGAACATTTTAGCCCTTCTTTAACAAATACATTTCAGTTGGGAGTGTAATAAGAATTTTTTTATAAAAAATAAGCGAAAAAATAAAGCGCGCCAGTCATGTCGATAGCGCGCTTTGTTGATTTTGTAACCAAACCTTATTTCTTCATTATTTCTTCGATTTCTTCAACGGTTACAGGAATGCGTTTTTTCCCAAGCAGACGGCAACCGTTTTCGGTAACAAGCAAATCATCTTCGATGCGTACTCCGCTCACATCCATATATTCATTTACTTTGTCGTAGTTTATAAAATCCTTGTTTATTTTTTCGCTTTTCCATTTGGCAATAAGTTCGGGAATAAAATAAATTCCCGGCTCATCGGTAACTACAAAGTTTTTTTGCAAACGGCGTCCCATTCGCAGCGATGATGTTCCAAATTGAGATGAACGCAGAACTTCGTCATCGTATCCTACATAATTTTCGCCAAGATTTTCCATATCGTGGACATCAAGTCCCATCATGTGTCCAAGTCCGTGCGGTAAGAAAAGCGCATGAGCGCCATTTTCTACGGCTTCGTCAACATTTCCGCACATTACGCCCAAATTGCATAAACCGCGCGTTATTATTTTTGCAATTTCGAGATGTATGCTTTTGTAGGTTACATCGGGCTTTGCAAGTTCTATGGCTTTACTGTTTGCCGCAAGTACAATGTTGTAAATATCTTTCTGCTTTTGTGTAAATTTTCCGTTTACGGGTATTGTTCGTGTAAAGTCGGAACAGTAATTCATTTCGTTTTCGGCGCCCGCATCTGTTATCAACATTCTGTTTTCGGCGAGTTTTTGACTGTGATCGTGATTATGCAATGTGTGTACATTTTGCGACAATATGACAGGAAACGAAATATATCCGTTGTTTGCTATCGTGATTCCTTCGATTGCTCCCGCAAGTTCATATTCCATCAGTCCCGGTTTACACATTTTCATTACTGTTGTATGCATCTTATAACCAATGTTACAGGCTTTTTCTATTTCTTCTATTTCATATTCATCTTTTGTCGAACGCATATCAACTACAGCTTTTATGAATTTTTGCGAAACATAGTTTTTTATATGTTTTGATTTTATTCCCAAAAGTGTTGACAACATTTCCGCATTATCCTGACGATATTGAGGCAAGAAATGTATTTTTCGTCCCAAGCGTACAGCGCTGTTTATTGATGTGAAAAGATCTTTATGAGGATATACCGAATTTACGCCAACGCGCGCTCCTTTTTCTTTTACCGATTCTTGCGGTCCCATCCAGATTATGTCATCAATATCAACATCGTTCATATATAAACATTCGGTATCTTTGTCAATATCAATTACGGCAGCGCAATCGGGATAATTTATTCCCCAATAATATAAAAATGTGCTGTCCTGACGGAATCTGTAAGCATTTGATGGATAATTCATTGGAGATTCACCGTTTCCTACAAACAGTAACAATCCCGTGCGAAACATTTTTCTTAATCTGTTTCTTCTTTCTACGTAAACTTTTGTTTCAAACATTGCTTTATACTTTTAAATTAGTTGCTATTATAAAATTAAAACCTCTTGTTAAAATAAAATTCTAAAATGATAAAAAATACTTTTTTTGAGGCATTTATTATTAAAGCAAAGATACGAATAAATGTTTACTTTGAATGTGTGATACTATAAAAAAGTTAAAAATGTTTTTAATTTAAGTTAATTCAAAGTTGCCTGCAAACAAATAAAATTAAGTCAAAAAATTACAGTTCAGGCAATAAGCAAGACTTGACAGATTTTGTTAATCTGTCGGCAATTTTTTGTTTTTTGAATCATTAAATTTAAAAATCGTAAATGCCAGAGTTGTATTTACTCTCTGCATCTGCCCACGAAACATTTTTATTCATCTGCATGTAAATTGGAAAATTTCATGTACATTTGTGCGTCATATAATATTAAAAAAATGAAAATTGTAATTGCAGGAGCAGGAGAGGTAGGACTTTATTTGGCGCGACTGTTTACTAATGCCTATCATGATGTTACTATAATTGACTCGAAAGAAGAACGATTGCGCAAAGTCGAATCTGTTGTAGATGCGCTCACTATTAACGGATTACCTACATCTATATCGGTTTTGAACGAGGCTAATATCAGGCGATCCGATTTGTTTATCGCAGTAAATCCTGCCGAAGATCAGGACATGAACATTACTTGCGCTTTACTGGCAAAAAATTTGGGATCAAAACGTGTAATAGCGCGAATAAATAACAACGAATATCTTTTCCCTTACAATAAAGAAATATTTTTGAATCTCGGAATAGATTATCTTATTTATCCCGAACGCATTGCATCCAACGAAATTATCAAATTGCTGCGTCAGACGGGAACATCCGAATATATTGATTTTTCGGGTGGAAAATTACAGTTGATAGTTGCAAAACTCGAAGAAGGCGCTCCTTTGATTGATAAAACAGCCGAATTTTTGAAATCGGAAAACAACAGTATTCTCGGTAAAGTTATTGCAATCACACGTAACGGAAATACATTAATAATAAACGTAAACGATGAATTTCAGATTGGCGACACCGTTTATTTCATTGCAGATAACGAACATACCGACAATATTTTGCGTCTTTGTGGAAAAACAAATATTAATGTTCGCAATTTAATGATACTCGGCGGAAGCCGTATTGGAACACGAGTTGCACGCGAACTTGAAGACAGAACAAATATAAAAATCATTGAAAACGATATAGAAAAATGCGAAAAACTTGCCGAAACTCTTCCAAAATCTTTAGTCATAAGCGGAGACGGACGAAGCATGGATTTGCTTGTTGAAGAAGAAGTTAAAAACATGGACGCCTTTGTTGCCGTTACAGGAAGTTCGGAAATAAATATTTTGGCATGTATGTCGGCAAAACGTCTTGGAGTGAAAAAGACAATTGCCGAAGTGGAAAATATCGATTATATAAAATTTGCCGAAGATGTAGGAATCGATACCGTTATCAACAAAAAAATCATTGCAGCAAGTAAAATTTTTCGATTTACAATAGGTTCAGATGTTCAGACGGTAAAATATTTGCCCGGCTCGGATGCTAAAGTTCTTGAATTTATTGTAAAACCGGGAAGCATATCGACAAAAAAGAAAATAGGCGAACTTAATTTTCACGATGCTGTTGTATGCGGCATAATTCGCGGAGACACAAGCATTATTGCAGCCGAAGATGTAGAAATAAAACCATACGACAGAGTGATATTATTTACATTTTCGGCGGCAATATCACAAATAAGCAAATATTTCGGGTAAATGATTTATACTTCGTTCGGTATAAATTTGTGAGTTTTTGATATTCTGGATTGGCTACGCCGAGTTTCGGTTGCTTCAGTCCACGCTTTCGCAATGACGCTCTCATCCTTGTCGTCACTGCGAACTCGCAGGGTGAAGCAATTCGGAAATTTTAGGTTTTTCTTTTTAATGAACGACTAATTAAAGATTAGTCATCTATACTTTTCAGCAATCCTGTTTTTTTAACATCTTGTTTTGCTTCTATCGGATTGGCATAAATTCCCAAGAAAATTTCACGTAATTTATCTTTGTTTCCTTCAATCTTTTTCAAGCCTTTTTCCATATAAAAAGTAAATTCTGCTTTATCGGCTTCCGAATATATTTTTGAAAATTCGGTTTTGCTTTCGCGCAAGTCATGAGCTATATAGTTTGTTTTAAATAGTTTATAGCCATTGCAAATGCGTTTGTCAATGATGTTAGCCAAATGTTTAAATTGTTCATTATAAGGAAACTTTGCACATTCTTCGAGTTCCTCTCTAATTATTGGCTTACAAAATGAAAAATGGGCATTGCCTTTGTACTGTTTTATTCCGTGCATAATTGACAGTAAATCCTCGCCCGTTTGTTTGATGTATTGTCCGTGTTTTTGTGTCAGGTAAATTTCGCGCGTTTTCATAAAATCGCATGGCTCATATTCGTAACTGACTGCTACAGGCGCAATGTTAAGTTCGGCAAGATTTTCTACGAAAGGCTTTTTGCTGCTCATTGCAAACATTTTCAGTACAGCGATTTCTGTTTTGTCGCAGCCATCTTTCGTACGACCATTGCGCTGTGCAATCCAAGTTGATGCGCCTTTTTGGGTAATTGCGTAGCGCATATATTCCGATACATTGAGCGAATTTTGGAAAACCTCACGCGCCGAGCCGCCTCGCACTATTTTGAACATTTTATTCAACTTGCCAATATCTATTACAACTTGTGAAAGCATTAGATTGCTGCCGAAAGTTATTTCACTTGTTTTAAAACGGTTGTTATAAAAAATCACCTGCAAAATAGCCGAATCAAGTGTAATATCGCGGTGATTGGATATAAACATATAACTTTTTTCTTTTGTTAGATGTTTTAATTCGCTATAAGTCAATTTTTTGATACTTGTTTCTATGACTTTTTTAACCGCCTTGCTCATAAATTTACCTTGAAATTCATCAATAGTTTTTATTTTTTTGAATTCTTCTACAAAGATATTTATATCAGCTTCGGGTGCAACAAACCGCACTATTTCAGGAAAATAGATATTTTCTGCCACTCGTTGCACAGCAGCAGGCGCTTCGCTGTCGATGTAAGGACGATAGTCGTTGTAAATTTTTTGTTTCATATTTTAAGAGTTCGTTTATCAATAAACTTAATCGGCTTTCGATTTAAATCAGGGAAAATGATTTTGCGCAAATCGTCAGCATTGCAAATTTCAATTTCGGGTGCAACGCGAATTCTGGCTCTAAACAGATCTTTGAGTTCCTTAATTAACCCATCCAACTCATTAACACCTTTAACTCCTGCACGTACTAATACTGCATCATTTCCATTTTCGTCCAAACTTACCTCCACTAAATAATTTTCGACATAATGCGTATTGTCAAGCACATCGTAAATAGCAGGTGGATAAAGCGTTGTACCTTTGTATTTCAACAAATGATTGACGCGACAAATTACCGGCGAAATACGCATAGAATTTCGTCCGCAACGGCATTTTTCAGTGTGAAAACTTACCATGTCGCCTGTTTTGAAACGTAACAGCGGCATTCCTTCCACGCCCAAAGTAGTTACAACCAATTCGCCGGCTTCACCGTCTTTAACGATATTTCCATTATTGTCAATTATTTCGCAGATAATCAGTTCGGGATGATGATGTCCGCCGCAACCGTATTCACATTCGGCAAAAGTGGTAGCCATTTCTGTTGAAGCATAGGTTGAATACAAATCAACGTCCCATTTTGCTTTGATGCGTTTGCCAAGAAGGTTTAACGAAAAGTCTTGTTCGCGCAGGTTTTCGCCTATACAAACGACTTTTTTTATTGACGAATTGCGATAGTCAATTCCGTGTTCCTCTGCATATTTGATAATGTGTAGAATAAATGACGGCACACACATTATTGTATTCGGTTTGATGCGGTTAATCGTATCCCACTGCAATTCAGGGATTCCGTTACCTACACGGATAACGCCTGCTCCTAATGCTCGCAAGCCGAGAAAATACGCCAAACCTGCCATAAAGCGTTTGTCGATAGTTGTCATAAGTTGTACAATATCAGTGTTTTTTACTCCAGCACAAGCAAATGATATTTTTTCGTTGTATGCCAAACGGTCTAAATCTTTATCGGTCATTACAAAAGTTACGGGATCTCCCAAAGTTCCCGAAGTCGTGATAAAATCAATTACTTTTTCTTTTGAAACGCAAAGAAATTCTTCGTTGTACAGTTGCAAATCCTGTTTTTCGGTAAAAGGAATTTGCTGCAAATCTTCCAAATGTATGATTTTATCAATATTTATCATATTCTTCTCAAACACTTTCTGATAATAAGGCGAGTTGTTTTGCAAATACAATAATAATTCACGAAGTTTTTTTTCCTGAAGAAGTTTTATTTCCGTTTTTGATTGAAATTCTATATTCATTATAGTTTTAAAATGAAAATTTTATATTGATAAATGTTTGTTAGTAATTTGAACAACTTTTTCGCTTAAAATGCCGTAATCAATGCCAACAGCAAAAGCCAAAAAGCATTTGAGAGAGCGGCAATAATGATAAACAATTTGTGCAAAAAATATTTCTGTTAAAAATAAAACACCACATTGCAATAAGCCGACTGTCAAATAAATGTGTAGCATTGTTGCATCCAACGTTTTTTGTTTCTCTTGTATGAATAAATTATTTTCCACAGAAATGATATTTAATTATTTGAATTTCAATGCATTTGTTAAATTATTCATTTGCTTTTACTGTTTACAGTTGAAATCCATTTAATAAATTCATTAATCCAGCCTGTTGCTTTACCGTTTTGTTTAATACCAAAACCGTGTCCGTTTTCGTTTAATAACAGAAATTTGTACGGAACATCATTTTTTGTCAACGCCTGACTAAAAACCAGACTGTTGCGATAATCAACAGTTTTGTCATTTGTGCAGTGCAGAAAAAACATCTGTGGCATATCGGGGCGCACATTCAGTTCGAGCGACATCATTTTTGCCATTTCGCGCGAATAGTTTTCGCCAAGCAAGTTTTTACGCGATTTTTTGTGGCAAATGCTGTCTTCCATCGAAATGACAGGATAAATCATTGCTGCAAAATAAGGTTTTATAAGAGTGGAAGATTCTTCGTCCCTGCCGATAAAATTTGTATCAAAATATTCTGCAGCCATACCAGCCAAATGTCCTCCTGCCGAAAAACCCATTACGCCGATTTTTTCGGGATTTATTTTATAAATTATTGCATTTTCTTTTACTACTTGCAGCGAACGCTGCAAATCCTGTATCATTGCGGGATGATGATTACCGCGTCTTGCTGTACGATAACGTAAAACAAAAGCAGTTATTCCGTTATTGTTCAAATATTTAGCAACGGAATAACCTTCATTGTTCATATCAAGCCAATAATAACTGCCGCCCGGACAAATAATTACAGATATACCCGATGTGTCGGGTTTTTCGGGCAAAAAAACGGTTAATTCACTCCATTTTTGCTTGTTAGTTAGAGCATCATCCCAAAGTTTAATTTTTTGTTGCGCACAAATCGAAGCACAAAAAAACAGAAAAATAAAAACTGATATTAAGATAAATTCTTTAATTCTATTCATTTACTTTTTAATAAAAATTTTCCAAATTGTTTGCTTGCATTTTTCATCGCATCGCCATCAATAGAAATTTCAGCAAGAGAATTTTCGGAATCATTTTGAGAAAAAATCAGAAATGCTTTCATGCCATTATCATCAATTTTTAAAAACTGTATGGTTGCGTGCTGGAAATCTCCGAAAGCCAAATCGCGATTTTTGTTACTCAAAACAGTATTTAATGTTTTCACAAATTTTTCAGAAAATTCGGGTATTGAACCTTTTTTTAACTTTTGCGCCGAAACGCAGAACATTGTTACTACTGCAAGTAACGCAATCAATAATACTTTTTTGTTCATAATTTTTTTAAAAAATTTATAAGTAATGCAAACCAAGGATTGAAAACAATACTTGATTTTCAAGTTATTGCAAATTATAAAAATTCAGATTTATGTAAACCCAAAATGTAAATCGCTGATAATAAGATAATATCAAAATTTAACTCTTGATTCGCATTATTAAGATAAACCTGTTACTTTTTACTTTATTTCAATATTTTAAAAAGTTTTTCGCCGAGTTCTTCCCCTACTTCTCCAAAGGCAAGATACATTCTGTCGAAATCAATGGGTGTTCCTATTACACTGAAAGAGTTTTGACTTTCTTTTAGAGTAATGGTCGAAAGAACGTCAGATGTGCCTGTTTCTACAATGTTAAAAGTGCATTTTAATTTTGCAGGAACCGAGAACGGACCAGCGTACGCGCCAAAATCGCAATCCACAACATCAATAATCATTGTGTATTGTGCATCGGGATAGTCCCCGAATTGAATATTGATTTTTTCCAATTCATCATTGATATTGTCGAGAAGATAGCTATCATTTGTTTCTCTACGGTTACCTTCCCATTCTTTAATCCATTTTGCACTTTTGTCTTCGTAGTATTCTTCCTGCGAATCTCCGTCAAAAACTGTATTACTGTAATCAAAGACTACATTAATCACCGTTTGTCCTTTCAAAAAATTGGGAACGGGCTTAAACCTCTGTGCCGAAACGCTAAACACTGTTGCTATTGTAAGCAAAGTCGAAAATAATATTTTTTTGTTCATGTGTATATATTTTAAAATTGTTAGTAAATCACTAATAAAAATAATCTGTATTCATTACGCTTGATGTTTGTTTAACTCATGGCTATTTCATATATTTTACTTTGGACAATCAAATGCAATTTTTAAATTTTGATTCTTCAAGCAAAGCCGAAAAGTATTAAGCAGCGCTGAAAAACCGCCCTGAGTCTGTAAATGATAAACACATTTTAAATTAGTGTTTTTATTGCTGATAATGAAATTATTAATACTAAATTTAACTGTGCTTACCAACAACAAAGTTATAAAATTTTTGTATAGCAAACGATTTCTGAAGAAATTTTTAAAATAAAATTGCAATAAAGATTTTTTTATTACTTTTGCGCTCGGGTAAGTCTTATACGACCAGCTCCTGCCGAATCCCCCAGGATCGGAAGGTAGCAAGGGCAGGTGGTTGTAGCGGTGCGATATAAATAGCTTACCCTTTTTTATTTTAGTCGAAAATCATTTATTTTTTAAACATATCTGTTAAAAATTATATAAATCATGCGAATTGCGATAGGACTTTCAGGAGGTGTTGATTCGAGCGTTGCGGCTTATATTTTGAAAAAGCAGGGACACGATGTAATTGCTCTTTTCATGCAAAACTGGCACGACACCACAGGAACCTTGCACGGCGATTGTCCGTGGAAAGACGATTTGGATATTGCGCAACTTGTCGCTCGAAAACTTGATATTCCTTTTCATTCGATTGATTTAAGCGAAATTTACAGAAAACGCGTTGTCAATTACATGTTTTCAGAATACGAAAAAGGACGGACGCCAAATCCCGATGTGCTTTGCAACCGTGAAATAAAATTCGATGTTTTTCTGAAAGAAGCCTTGAAATTAGGCGCCGATTTTGTTGCGACAGGACATTATTGCCGAAAATCCGAAAAAAATATTAACGGGAAAAAAGTATATTCGCTACTTGCAGGAGCAGATAAAAATAAGGATCAAAGTTATTTTCTTTGCCAACTCTCGCAGCTGCAACTTGCAAAAGCCCTGTTTCCGATTGGCGATATTACAAAGCCCGAAGTCAGACGCATTGCAGCCGAGCAAAATTTACCTACTGCCGAACGCAAAGATTCACAAGGCATTTGTTTTGTAGGAAAAGTAGATTTGCCTGTCTTTTTACAGCAGCAATTATCGGCAAAACAGGGAAATACTGTTGAAATTTTACCCGATTATTACGAAAAATCTTATCAAAATATTGATAATAAAACTGTCGAACACCTTGCAAAACCGTATATTTATCGTCCAAATTCGGGAAAAAAGATAGGCACGCATAACGGAGCGCATTTTTTTACTATCGGGCAGCGCAAAGGCATAAATATCGGCGGACACATTGAGCCGCTTTTTGTCATAGGAGTTGATGTTGAAACAAATACGCTTTATGTAGGCGAAGGTTTCAATCATCAGGGATTATTTCGCAAGGCGTTGTTTATTGGCGAAAACGAAATTCATTACATCCGCAATGATTTGTCGATGTCTGTGGGAGAAGAACGCGATTATCTTGTGCGCATTCGTTATCGTCAGCCTTTACAGAGAGCAAAACTTGTGCGAAAAGAAGAAGGTTTATATATAGTTTTCGATGAACTTCAGCGCGGAATAACTTCGGGTCAGTTTGCCGCATGGTATGCCGACGACGAACTTATAGGCTCTGGAGTAATATATTGATTTTGTATTCGATAATTTGTATTAATAATGATTTATTCTAAATAACTTAACAGTGTCTTTTTCACAACTTTGATTTCTATTGGGACTAATTCTGAAATTTCATCTAAAAGTTCCATAATCTTATACGACCGATATTTATCGCGCATAAGCAGTTTTGTCGCATGCACAATAGAATTTATTAATTTATCCTTGTCTATAATATTTTCCATATATTCTGATAAAAGCGAATATAAAAGAATGATAGGCATGTAATCGGCGCGATTTATTCGGTGATTTTCTTTTGTAATCAAGTTGTAACGGCGGCAAAGAGATAATATTTGCAGGTATTTTTCCGACAATATCAAGGCTTGCAAATAAGAGCAAAAAAATAAATGCCAGCGATGTAATAAAATATCTTTCTTATATGCGTTAAAATAATTGTCGGCATAGTCAACCGCTTTTTTATACTGGTGGTTTACAAGCAATGTTTTGATGTAAAAAGATACAAAACCTATTTTGTAATAAGTATTATTCGTATTTTTCAATTGAGGAAGCGATTCTTGCATCAAATGATATACTTCCTTGTTTTTTCCTTGTTTAACAAGTACGCTGCAAAGATTTATAAGATAAAAAAGATAATCGCTGTTATTGTTTTGAATTGATAAATAAGCGTATTTTTCGGCAAGCGCAAGTTCGTTTAATTTTGAATGCATCATTGCTCGATTGGCATAATAATTTGCAAGCAGACGTTTTGAATAAAACAACGGAGTTTTACATAATTCGTCAAGATGCCTGTACATAACCAGTTGCTTGTCGAATTGTCGATAATTATAGAAAAAAATTGTTAATCGGACGATTGCACGGTAACGAGTGTAACCATCCAATTCTTCGTCAAAATAAATTTGCCGCAATATATTTTCGATTTCCTGCCTGTATTTGTCCGTATCGCGTTTTACAATGTTTGCTGTGATTAAATGCAATTCTTTATTAATTTCTACAGATTTCAAATAATATTTTTCATAAGTATCAAGGTATGAGGCTATCAATGCGTTATATTTAGTTCTGTTGCGAACCAGCAAATAATCGCGGTAATACTGCAAAAGTTCGTAAAAGCGAACAAAGTAATAATGAGTTGGTTTGATAATTTTCATGTATGACAGAATTTCCGCTTCGTCTGATGGTGAAATAATATCTGTCAATACTTTTTTGTCCATCATAATCAACCATTCAAAAAACACATCTACATCAATTTTTTCGAGTGAATTTATAATCCATTCCTTGACGTATGAATAAGCTCGTTTGTCAATGGATGTGTCGAATAGCAGAGGCGGATGGTCTGAATGGCAATTATTATAAATCTGTTTCAAAATTTTGAGATTAATTTCTTTTTTGAAGTTTTGAACAGACATCAAATAATCCAACTCATGCGGATACAGAGATTGAGTAAAGTGCCAGAAAGTGTTTAATTTAGTACGCATACAAAAATTATTTTTAGATTAATGTATTTTTATAAAAAAAAGAGAAAGCAAATATACATTTATTTTCTCTTTTTCTGCAAATAATTTGTTGAATAATTTATTTAACAACAAATTACATCCCCGTAAATATATCATATACAATATATTACATTGTATTGACTGTTAAAGTCTATTGATTATAATTTTTCTAAAAATGCTTTTACTTCGCTGTTGAACACATCAAATTTTTCGAACATTAAGAAATGCCCGCATTTAGGAATCATAATCAATTTGCTGCCGCTGATTTTGTCAGCGCCTGTTTTTGCTATTTTTGCCGTTGGTCCCGAATTTAAATAACGGTTAGGAATTAAATTGTCTTTTTCGCCGAATAATATTAAAGTTGGAACCTTAATATCTTTCAGATAATCCAAAACAGGCTCGTCAACCATACCTTTTACCGATTGAGAAACAGCATAACAGTAAGCCGCAAAATCATCGGCAGAACGCATAGCCATGCGGTCGGTAATCATAAAATCGGCATCTTTCGGAAGACGGTAGAAATTGCTTGCCAAATTATTCTGAATGGCTTCGGTTGAAGTTTGTTTAACAGCATCGGGAGGCATCACATCGCGAAACCACTGACGCTGTCCTTTATGAAAGTATTCAAAACCCGCCGGAGCAGCCAGTATCAATCCTTTAACCATTTTGGGATAGAGCAGGTAAGATGTAATAGCAATCTGTCCGCCCATAGAATGTCCTGCAATATAAACATTTTTTAATTGCAATTCGCTTACAAGTTCGTTGATTACGCCGGCGTAAAACGACATTTGTCCGCTGTGCGGCTCTTTGCTCGATTTTCCATATCCGGGCAAATCAACAGAAATGCAACGATAGTCGGATTTCAGAGTTTCCACATTTTTTATCCAAGCCTGCGAATAACTGCCAAGCCCGTGAATAAAAATTATTGTTTTGTCGCCGTTGCCTTCGTCTGTGTAAGCAACAGTGTAACCGCTTGTCGGCAAATGCACTTTTTTTACCGTATGACGATATGTCATATCTTCAAAAGTTTTCAAATCGCTGACAGCAGAGTAGGGAGTAGTGCAATTATTTACAGTCATCAGCAATACAAAAATTAAACTGAAATATATTATTTTTTTCATATTCGTATATTTTTAATTGTTAAAACATAAGCCATTTAAACACTAAGAAAGCTGTCCACGGATTGACAGGTCGTCTGTCCAATCCGCCGTTTACAGCGCTTCCGTACGAACTTTGAGTACTGTCGTAAAAATCGCCGAGAATCATATATGCTCCGTGAAGTTCCAAACTCATATAAGGACCTAAATTATATGATACGTTTCCGTTTATTTCGCCGCCTATGATATTTCCGCCGCCTTTGGGCTGAACGTTGCTCACGGCGAATGCTCCGCCTATTTTAGCGTTTAATTTGTTCGGAATAATTCCTTTTGATGCGCTCAAAGTAACGGCAGTCATTCCGTAACCCATATTCGAAATATCCATTATTGCCGGAGTATATCGGTTTACTACATTACCGTGAGGCATAAGAATATATGCTCCGGAGCTGATGAAAATAGCCGCAGGCGCTCCATACTGATTACCTGTAATAACGCCGGAATATTTACCATCTTTAAGTCCGTTTTCATCTCCCGAAGCGAATAATGCATCCAGAGTAACCACATCGTTAAGCGTTTGCCCGTAACGGTACGAGGTACGAAGATTGGCAGCAAAACCGAGAATATCATTAGCCTTTTTCCATTTCTTTTCGCCAATCAGAGTATCGGCTTTTCCTATGTTTACGTTTACAAATCCTGTAATCATCCATGGATCGAGCCAGTGATCGGTATTGCGACCGAAAAATGCTCCAACCCAGGCAATATCCGCACGATAAGGAACTGCTCCATAATTAAATTTATATGTGCCGTTGTAACTTGCCAACAAACTGTTTAATCCCTGTCCTAAAATAGAAGGCCCGCCATCGCCATTACCTCTGTCTGCAAGATAATAGACTGATGCACCCAATTTCCATTTTTTAGTAATATCTTTTTCGCCTATTACTTCAAACAGAGTAACGTCATCATTTTTCTGTATCAAGTTTTCATATAATTTATAATAACCTGCTTTCAATCGAGCAAAATCCCAGTCCTTACGTACCGAAATTCCTACTCCGTCAGTTCCGAAATAAGCAAATCTGTAACCTGTCAAGCCCATTTTGTCAACAGTAGTTCTGTAAGGATTGTAAGGAGTGTCGAATACGCGCTGCAAACCGAGATTAATTGTCCAGCGCCGTCCTGCGTTAAATTCCAGTTCTACATTTTGCGTTTGCAGATTTACCTGGTCGGCAGAAAAACCGCTTCCGAAATTACCGCCTACGCCGTATGCAACATCTCCCCATGTCCAGTCTATTTCGAAAGAAGCGCGTAGCGTAACCTTGCCATCGAATAAACTCGGAGTATAAATAAAGAAAGGTATTAGCCGCTGCTCTACATAAGCGCTTATATGTCCCTTGCTGGTTTTTGTTGTATTTGCTCCAAACAATCTGCCTACAATCTGTCCTTTCAGGAAGTCGCTTTCGGGATATATGTTTGATGTTACCACCTGATTGATGTAATAACCTAAAAACTGAAATTCCTTATTGGCTTTCAGCGGCACTTCCTTTGCAAAATATTGAGTGGAGGGCGCAATTTCCTGTGCTGCAAGCGTAGCGCTAAAAAATAACAAGAGTAATATGTTTAAAATTTTTTTCATCTGTTCATTTGATTTTAAATGTAACATAAATAGATTTTTAACGTTTATTTTTATAAAAAAGTCAGAATATATTTATGGATTATTCTGACTTTAACATAAAAAATATTACTTTATAAGTCTTACGTATTTTTGTATAAGTGCGTCTCCATACGCTCCGTTAAGACTGCTTCCAAAGCCGCCTTCTGGTGTTGCCGGTATCAATCCTGTATGAGTTTGTACTATTTCGTATTGCATACGGTAACTGCCATCGGTTCCCTTTGTAATTTCAAATATACCTTCGCTAACCCCAGTTTGTGGTAACGTTTGATCTATATGAATTATCCAGATGTTGCCAACAGATGATTTTGTTTGAGTATAAGTTCCTGTGTAAATATTACCCGGAACTTTGCCTTCCTTAAATTCTTCGGCTCTGTAAGTTTTATCTGCATTAAACTTGGCATATAAAGAATCTAAATTGCCAAAAGTAGGTGTTTTAAATATTGGAGCAACGTCAGTTCCTGCCGAATACCATTCGCCAACAATACCATCTTTTGTATGGTCATATACCCACTCGTTTTCGTTGTCATCATCGTCGCTTGAACCGCAACTGCTAAACATTCCTGCGCTGCATACGAGCGCTGCCATAATCATTGTAAAGATTAACTTTTTCATGATTGTAATTTTTTTGTAATTTTTTTCCATAATTGTAACTTTTTTTTGAGATTTAATATTTTTTTAAATTTAAGTGATTTTATTTATAACTGTATTTTTAAAGATTTAACATTTTAAAGTATGTTGTGTTGTTTTTGATAATTTTAACAAAGTTGATAATTATATTAAATATGCCTTTTATTGTATTAAAAATATATAGGGTGGACTGATAGTTATTTTATTTTCAAATTATTTATATATTTCTTATAATAAGATATTTAACATATAAAATTATTCCTTCGACCATAAATTATCCCCAGCGTATAACATTTGCGCCCCAGGCATATCCAATGCCGGCTGCTATCATTGAAATAACATCGCCATCCTTTAATTTTCCCTGCTGTTGCGCCAAATGCAGCAACAAAATCTGATCTATCTGTCCCATGTGTCCGTAATTCTGCAAATAAACAGACTGTTGAGAGTTGAGATTAAGTTCTTTCAACATAAATTCGTACATGCTTCGCTTGAAATGCAAACAACATAAAAATGACAGATGGCTGCGGTTCATGCCCGATTTTTCAAAGGCTTTGTCAATACAGTAAAACCAGTTGGGCATCGATACTTCGTTCAGTCGGTTTTTCATGTGCGCTTCGTCAAATACTTTGAGCGATTTGTAAGCGATATTGCAATTTTCGGCTGTTATCGGATATTCTGTTCCTCCGTATTTGACGCCTGCATCTCGAGCCATAGAGCCATCTGTAATAATATGCGTTCCGAGAACAAGATTTTTTGGATAATCGCGTTTCAAAATTATTGCTCCCGCTCCGGCAGAAAGATTAAACATAAACGATACTGCCGAATCTTCATAATCAATGAAATCGCTGTTGCGGTAACCGCCGACTATCATCACTGTTTTCAGTTCGCTGTCAATTGTCATCATGTCTTTTGCTATTTTCAGCGCGGCAACAGTTGTACAGCAACGTTGCTGTATGTCAATAGCCCAAGCATTGTGCGCTCCGATTTTGTGCTGTATATAAATTCCCGAAGTGGTAAGAGGATATTCTTTCCATTCTTCGCCTACGCACAATATTAAATCAATATCCAAAGGATCGACAGCGCAGTTATTAAGCGCATCCATAGCGGCTTTGACTGCCATTTCCTGCGTGCCGTCTTCTTTGTCGGGAATAGTTTTTTCTACTATTCCCAATTTTGCAATCACTGCCGATTCGCTCCAAACGCCTTTGGTTGCAGCCGAAATTTCAGCTGCGGTCATTCGTTTCTGAGGTAAATAAATACCTGTTCCTAATATGCCAATATTATTGTTGTTCATCAACTTAATTAAATTAATAAATGAATAAATTACTGCCTACCGATAAACCTGCTCCCGATGCAACAAACAGTATTTTATCGCCTCTTTGTATTCTGCCATTTTTTACGCCTTCGTGAAATGCCATCGGAAGACAGGCCGAACCTGTATAACCGTATTTGTTCATGACGAAATGTGCTTTTTCCAATGGTTGTCCGATAGCATCCATTACTTTTACAATAACCGATTTATTGATTTGAGTGAAAATATAATGATCTATTTCGTTAGCAGAACAATTGTATTTTTTAAGTATTTTTTCTACTATCATAGGCCATAGACGGACATTTCTATCTCCGGGAAGCGGCTGTAAACTCAATAATCCGTGCTTTTGCGAATCAATAAGTTCGTGCGTTACAGGATTTTTTGCGCCACCGACATAAATGCCGATATAATCCCATTGTGTTCCATCGGTGAGCATTTGGCTACCTATATAAGTTGAATCCTGATTTTCGTTTTTGCGTCCCAATACGAAAGCGGCAGCGCCATCGGCAAAAATACTGTACCCAAATGCATCATCGGGACGAATAAACGCCGGCATATTGTAAACTCCTGTTATCACTGCATATTTGATATGCGGATTAGTGTTTAATATACTTGCTGCCGTATCGAAAGCCATAGCAAAACTTGCGCACGATGCGCCTACATCGAAAGCCATTGACCATGTTTCGCTCTGCTGAATTCGTCCCTGCGCAACTATAGCCGTAGCAGGCGTTATAAATTCGGGAGTATCGGTGGCTACGATAAACAGACCAGCTTCGCTAACTGCAATTCCTGCATTTTTTATGGCTTCTTTTGCCGCATGTGTTACAAAATCGGCTGTTGTTTCGGAAATTCCACGCAAATGCGCTATATGACGTTGATAAATCCCGATTTTTTCTTCTGTTTTCTGGGAATCAAATTCAATATTGGCAAGTTTTTTTAATTCCGCATTGTTTATTGCTTCTCCGGGCGCATAAAGCCCTGTTCCTAAAATCGCTATTGGTATCATTTTGTTTGTTGATTTGTTTGTTCAGTTATAAAGTTTGTAAAGTAATTTTCTCTTAATTATTAATTATTAATTATTAATTATACAAATACCCTATTTCAATGGCTTTTTGCCGTAATGACTCTCTAAAATCGGGATGCGCTATCGAAATCAATGCCTGTGTGCGTTCTCTGACTGTAAGACCTGTAAGTCTGACGCTTCCAAATTCTGTTACAACGTAGTCGGTATTGCTTCTGTGCAATGTTACGCCTGTGCCTTCAGGCAAAACAGGAACAACAGTTGATATGGCGCCGTTTCTTGCTGTCGAACGGCAGGCAATAATTGATTTTCCTTTTCCATCCAAGCCTTCTGTTGCGCCGATTGCGGTATCGCTTTGTCCGCCGGTTCCCGAATATTGTTCTGTACCTATGCTTTCGCTGGCAACCTGTCCTGTGAAATCAATCATAATACAGGTATTTATTGATACCATTTTTGAGTTTTGCCGCATAAAACATGGATCGTTAACATAACTTCCGCGTAAAAATTCGACTGCCTGATTGTTGTCTAACCAGCGGTACAGTTTTTCGCTACCCATGGCAAATGTGCAAATGAATTTTCCTTTATGTACACTTTTTTGTTTATTGGTAATGACGCCCATTTCGTATAATTCCATCATCGAATCAACCATCATTTCTGTATGTACGCCCAAATCTTTTTTGCCTTTTAGCATCAATGCAGCGGCATTAGGAATTTCGCCTATGCCAAGTTGAATGGTAGAACAGTCTTCGACCAAATCGGCAATATGTTTGCCAATAGCCATTGCAACATCGTCGGGTTCGGGTGAAGGAAGAACAGGAGGCGTTTGCGAATATTCCACAAAATAATCGACATCCGACACGTGTACATGAGTATCGCCAAATGTACGCGGTAACTTGTCGTTCACTTCCAGCACCGAAATTTCGGCGGCTTCCAAAACATCTTTTTCATACGTAATTCCCAACGATAACGACACAAAACCTTTTTCGTCGGGAGGAGTGCAAGTGCCTACAAACATGTGCGGTCGGCGCACTTTTATCCTGTCTGATGCCGCACGATGCAACATATTCGGTACATAAGTTACTGTGCCTGTTTTTTCTTTCAATGCTTTACGCGAACCGGGAGCATGAAACCAACTGCATAATTCAAAATGTCCTTTCATTTCGGGTTTCATATAAAAATCGTAAGGTTTCAGTGTGAGTACCGAAAATACTTTAACATCTCGAACACTATCTTTTGCCAAATGAAATTGAGCCATGCATCCCTGTGGCTCGGAAGCGCACTGTGCAACTATTACATCGCTGTCGCTTTTCAATAATCCTGCCACTTCTTCGGGAGTAATGAGTTTGCTTTTGTATATTTTATCGAAATCAATCATAAGTTTAATTTTATTTGTCTTTTGAGATATTTTTTCGCGTTATAAAATGAATAATCATACCAACCGTTACAGACAATACAATAGCAGTAGCGGCAGCAATAGCAGGATTGCGAACTGCGCCCGACAAATAGGTATTGATGTAACCTAAATCAATTGTTCCCGAATTGACCAATGAAGGCAATCCGTAATATACCATGAAATAAGTTATCATTGCCGTAACGGATGCTATCAGCGGAGCCTTTGTTTTGACATTTTTTATAAAAATACCGAAAATAATAGGCGTAAAAATAATTGAAAAATATGCATAAACGCCATTTTGAGCAAATATTGCTACGCTCAAATTCGGATGTAATATCTGATCTCTGGCAACTATAAAGGTAACTATGGCCAAAGCGATTATCGCTATTCGGTTTATTGTAATGTATTTATTTGCATTTTTGATTTTACTTCCAAATAAAGGTTTGATAATATCGGTTGTAATAGTAGTACTTAACGATTGTATCAATCCTTCGATAGTTGAGAATCCTGCGCTCATCAATCCGATGATGACCAGCAAACCAATCAACAAGGCTGAAATACCGCCCGAAAAGATGCTGATTACATAAGTCGGAATAAAACTGTCGTTGTTTAAAGGAACGCCGTTTTGCATCTTGTCGGGGAAATGCAGACGCGCATATAAACCTGCCACAACAACAAGAAAGAAAAGAAATTGAACAATAGTTGCAGTAGTCAGGAATTTATTTACATCTTTTTCTTTTTTCAACAGCAGCGATTTTGTTATGATGTGCGGCTGACAGACTACGGCTATTCCAACAATGATTTGCGCTACTGCGATTTCAAAAAAGTCGCGGAACAGAGGACTGTCGGGATTCGTTGGTTTCACCAGATTAGGGTCTATGTTAAATAATTTTTCAAAAAAACCTGTTATTCCGTTTTCAAAAAACTGAATGCCTGAACCTATCATTATTAAGGCTACTATTATCATAACAATTGCCTGTATTGCATTGGTATAAACCATCGAATTTGCTCCTCCGAACATCATATAACCGAAAATAAACGCCGTAGTGATTGCCAATACGTATATTTCATTAGCATTAAGCGCCTGTGCAATTACTTTTGTTAAGGCTACTATAATCAGTACAATAAACGTGATAAGCAAAATAGAAAGAAAGGCTACAAAAAGCGCATATCCTTTGCTTTTGTAACGACCGCCAATCCAGCTTGCCAGCGATAAGGCATTTACAGACTGTCCGTATCGCCTGAAACTTTTAGTTAAAATTATAAGAGAAACGATAGAACCTATCGGGAAAAATATTCCATAAGAAAGAAATCCGCTAATGCCAAAGTTTGCGACTAAGCCGGGATTAATGATAAATGTAGCGGCGCTTGTCATAGCGGCAGCCAGTGAAAGTCCTACAAATACCGGTGAAAAATTAATGTTTCCCAATGCATAATCATTGATATTTTTTGTTTTTCGCGAACCTTTAATCACGAAATACAAAATTGTAATTCCGTAAAATACAAACAGGATAGATGCTCCTATTACTTGAGGTGTTGTTGCCATATTTTTTAGATTTAAATATTAGATTTTACATTATAAATACTTGAAGATTCAGTGTTTTGCTAAATAGTAATTCCTCCATCTACGCTGAGTACAGTTCCGTTGATATAAGCCGCATCGTCGCTTGCAAGAAATGCGTATGCCGCTGCAATTTCTTCGGGTAAACCGAGCCGTTTCAAAGGCACTTTTTCTTCCATCGATTTCAATACTTCGGGCGGCATTTTTTTTACCATTTCGGTTGCAATAAATCCGGGAGCAACAGCATTGACAGTAACTCCTTTACGTCCAAGTTCTTTTGCCAAAGTTTTAGTTATGCCTATCAAGCCTGCTTTGGTAGCAACATAGTTGGTTTGTCCGAAATTTCCATATAAGGCTACTACCGACGATGCATTAATAATACGTCCCCAACCGTTTTCTGTCATCACTTCGGCGGCGCATTTTGCACAATTAAATACGCCTGTGAGGTTAACATCAATAACTTGTTGCCATAATTCAGGTGTCATTTTTTTGATTGTCGCATCGCGAGTAATACCGGCGTTGTTTATCAAAATTTCCACTTTACCATAAAGTTCAACAACTTGCTTTGTGGCTGCTTCTACTTCAGCGTACACTGCCGTATTTACTTTCATAAATGTGGCTTTTCCGCCAGACTGATTAATTTCGGTTGCTGTCGCTTCACCTTTTTCAACATTCATGTCCCATATTACAACAACAGCGCCTTCGGATGCAAAACGTAAAGCAGTTGATTTTCCTATTCCATCTGCGCCACCTGTAATAACAGCAATTTTGTTTTCTAATCTTTTTTTCATATTTTATTGTTTTGTTTAATTAATAATTTAACAAATATTTTCGATAATCAGGATAATGTATTTTGTCAAAGTTAATTTATTCATGATTATTTTTTTCAAAGGTAATGAAAGTTGCAGGCAGAATAATTATTTATTTTAAATTATCATCATGTTGACTGTAATACTTAAATTTTATTTATTTATACATAATATATTGATAATAAGTGAAAACAAATATGTCAAATGCAGGTTGACGATGAAAAGACTTATTATATTTATTTGATTTATATTAAGTAGTCAATCCTTAAAAAGTAAGTTTTCCAGACACAAAAATTAATAAACAGCCATTGAGCATGATGGCTATCCCTGACGGGACATTTTCATTGACAATTATCTGTCTAATGATTTATGAAATTTTTTTTTATATTTGCAGAGTTTGAACAATATATACTGCAAAACCCTGCAATTTTTTTCATTAATTCTTACTTGTAATTATTTATTAATAAATAATCTAAATAATTTTTAAGGAGCAATTAATTATTATACTTGCTACTTTAATGTAAATATTATCCTGTAAAAAGCAAAAAATATTGCCGATTTTTTCTAAAATGTTAAAAATCAAATACGTTCTTTTGGGAGTTTATATATAATACTTGTAATTTATTCTGATATTCATAAGGCTTTTCATATTATTTGCGATAAAACATTTATAAATGAGGTTAAAAAATATCAAATATAAATAATAAGCAAATAAATTTTACATATTTGTAAGTAGAATAGGATATTAGATAAAATAAATAAAATTACAATTTACAAGCAAATAAATTTAATAAAACTTAACGATAATTTTATTAAACTATTTGCATATTTTTAAATAAAAATCATTAAATTTGCAGCGTTTAAAATTTATTTTTATATAATTGCGGAACTGTTCCACGCAATTGAAAAATGAGAAACAAAAATTAATTTTTCAATTTAAATTGTCTAATATGAAAAAAAATGATTTTTTTAACCAAATGCTTCCTCAGATAGTTACATCTGGAGAAGTTGAAGTTCTAACAAGTGATTTTACTCGTTCTATTAAGGGTGGAATTGAGCCCAAGGGCAATGGGTGCACTGGTGGAAGTGCTTTGGCTTGCGGTTGTTACCAAGCAACGTTAAAGACGGGTTTGGATTGACTGAACTGAATGAACTTGGTGCAATAAGAATTTGCACCAAGTTTTTTAAATGCATATGAAATATTTAACATTCAATATTTTAATTTTTGTGTCATCTCTTGCTATGGCTCAATCAATTAAAACCGACTTCAAAGTATTGTCGGTTGATGATTTGAAACCCGTTGCAGATGCAAAACTTTGTTTTACCGACACTGTTATTGCTGATACAACTTGTTATTATTCAAATGAAGAGGGCATGCTTAGTGCAGAATTACAGAAAGGTATTTACAATGTAAGCATAGCTGCTTCTAAATTTGAATATTACGAAGATAAAATTATGATTGACGGAAGCCAAAAAACTTTTTATTTGTGGGAGGACAAAATTTTTAATTTGGACGAAGCAGTAGTTACCGCACGAAGGAAAAATTTATCTCGCAGTTTTGGCGTAACAACACTTACTGTAAATAATAACAGTCCGATTTTTCAAAACACGCAATTCAGTGACATTATAGGCATCATTCCGGGTGTAATGGTTAATGGTAACAAAGTCAGCATACTGGGAAAAACGCGAATATTGTACCTTGTTAACGGACGTGAAACCTCTATTAATGTTTCACAATTACAAACGAATCAGATAGATAAGATAGAGGTGATGAGCAATCCTTCGGCGAAATATCAGGCAAATTATGATGCAGTAATAAATATCATTTTGTAAAAAAATGAAAACAAAGGCTATTCTGCAAGTATTTATACAGCCGCACTGATAAATGGTAAATATTCGCATTACAACAATGTGGAATTGGATGCCAACTTCGGAAAATTAACTTTTGAAGGTAACTTCAACTATTTTTTCAACAATGGAAAAGTGAACGACAACGGCTGGCAAATGTTTGAAAACACCTTTGAATCGTTTCTGCAATACCATAACCGAACAGGTCAAGAGTTGGAAACATCGGCAACGCTTACATACGAAATGAACAAATTTAACCAAATTGGCGCATCAATAAATTTTTCCAATCTGCCAAAGAACAGCAGTATAACAAAAACAGAAAGCTCGTTCTACGATTTGGATAACAAACCCGATTCGTTGATAATATCTTTTAATAATCAAAATATAAAAAAGAACGCTTTGATTACCAGCGTTTTTCATGTATTAAAAAACAAGAAAAACACATTAAGTTCTTATTTCTCTTTTATTGATGTAAAAAATTTACTGAATAATAAAATTGATTCTTACAATGGACAATTTAATTCGCTTAATCAGAATGTATTAAGCAATGAAAAAAATCAAACTTATATTATTAATTCCGATTATGAACACAATTTCAATGATAACCACAAGGTAGAAATTGGCGGACGTTTCACTCACTTTGAGGGAAAATATTCGTTGCTGAATACAAATTTTCAAAATATAATTTCAGACGTGCAATTCAATTTCAAAGAGAATGTTACAGCTCTTTATGCCATTTATTTTTTTGAAAAATCAAATTTCAACTTTTCTTTAGGCGCACGATATGAATATTTTTTTAGAAATGCAGCATTTAACAACGTATCAGACAAACCTGTAAGAGATGGCGATTTTTTTTCCATCGTTAAGCATTGGTTATAAAACAGACAACAAACTGCATTTCATTGATTTAACTTATACAAAAAAAATTCAACGCCCTGCATTCAGCCAGATTACCCCGTTTGAGTACAACTACAATTATAATACGGTTTTTAGAGGTAATCCCAATCTTAAAAACGAAATAATTCACTCATTTCAAGCATCTTATAAATTCAAAGATTTAATAAGTATTATGCCTTATTTAAATTATTTCGACAATTATACATCGGATATAAAAATAGTGGAAAACGATGAAACAATTTGGTATCCATCTAATTATAAGGCATCTAACTATGGCGCTTACATTTACAATAATTTTACACTTTTCAGGAAATTCATTTTTTACAATCAATTCCAAATTGGGATGGAAACGAATAGAGGAAATGTTGAAAATAATGCATTTAATAAATCAAATTTTTCATTTGGATTTACTCTGAGACAAACATTCAAATTGAATGCGAAATTTAATGTAACAGCTTATGAAAGTTACACTTCAAAGCAAATTGAATATTTTATGGAACAAAAACAAGGATTTCGCACCGATATAAGCATTAATTACAATTTTTGCAAAAACAGTTTAAAGACAAGCATCAGATTTAACGATATTTTCAACAAATTTTATAACATCTCCGAAATGGACATAGATGGCTTGAAATCATATAGATATAGCGATTGGTCGGTTCGCGGATTGATAATTTCACTGCAATACAACTTCCAGTGGGGCAAAAAGAGCAATGCCAGCGCCGTAAAAATAATTGACAATACAAACGAGCAAAATCGCGTAAATAACTAATAAAAATAAATATGTTCAAATTATCAAAATATGCCGTAGTAGCAATATTGCCTACCAATGCTGCACTATCACTCTGTTTTTCTACAAAGACAGGAGAAATGTTGCTTATACCAACCAAAGTATTTGATTTTATAAAAAATAAAGAATGGAATAATCTAAAATCCAACGAATTATTGGAATTGGTAAGAACTGAATTACTTGTTTGTGAAGATGAAGATGAAACAAATTTTGTCTTGCAATTTGATGAAATGTCACAAAATAACAACATTCTCTTATCAACAATTCAGCCGACAGCCAATTGTCAACTTGATTGCCATTATTGTGGTCAAGTCCACTCTAATGTAATAATGTCTGATGAAATACTACAAAAAATGCTCGGCAGAATAAAAAATATCATTCTTACAAATCCAAACTATAAAACAGTATGCATTACATGGTATGGAGGAGAGCCACTAATGGCTCTTGATTGTATTTGCAAATTTTATGAAGATATGTTTAAGTTTTGCGAAGAAAACAGCATAAATTATATCTCTGACATTATTACAAATGCTATGCTTTTGACACTTGAAAATTTTGCAATATTAATGAAATGCAAAGTTATGTCAATTCAAATAACAATAGACGGAACAAAAGAAACCCACGATAAACGGAGAATTACCAAAGATGGCAAGGGAAGTTTTGATATAATTTTTAATAATCTATGTAAAGTCATTCATTCTGAAATATATTCGTTGTATAAACCTAAAATAATATTACGAATTAATATAGACAGTACAAATTACCAAGAAGTTCCCATTTTGATTGACTTTTTGAAAAAAAATAATATCTTTAACAAAGTAAATGTTTTTTTTGCCCCCATTATTGAATGGGGAGATAATGGAGCGGATAAAGTTAGTCTTACTACCAAAGAATTTGCAGAAAAAGAGATAGAATGGTTGATTCTTTTATACACAAATGGACAAATACATACAGAATTGCTTCCCATTAGAAAATCTTTAAATTGTATGGTAAACGGACAAATATCTGAACAGGGAACACATACTCAACTTGTAGCAAATAAGGGAGAATACTTTAATTTGGTGAAAAATCAGTTGGAATTGGGAAATTAATACCAAACTGTTATCAAAATGCAATTTGTATAAATTGATTATCAATAAAATAAATTGATTTTTCGGGTTGTTTTGTTGCCGTTTTGGTATAATTTCGTTTTTTTAAAAATAATTATCACAGCAAAATTAATTTATTGCGAATTACAAAAACTGTTCGTTTCGCTGCATATTTTTAAAAGATTAAAAATCTTTTTATCATGTATTTAAAAATTAGGCATCACTTGATTGTTGATAAATTTATAATAACATTAATTTCAAAATTTGTACTTTTGCGCAATTTATTTATTGCGGCAAGGCTAAACTACAATGAAATAAATAATTAACAATGAACAAAAATTGTATTTATTTATCTGATTTTTAAAATATATGATAATTAACGGTTTGTGATAATTACAACGATTAACAGAGAACATAAAAAATATGAGCGAAATAAAAGAATACATTAAAGATGATATTATAACCCTCGATTGGAAAGAGCATATACGCCGCCGTCCAGGAATGTATATTGGCAAACTCGGAAATGGAGCTTCGCCCGACGATGGAATCTATGTATTATTAAAAGAAGTTATCGACAACTCAATTGACGAATATACAATGGGTTACGGTAAGCGGATTGAAATTACAATAAACGAAGACGAAATTTGCGTTCGCGATTACGGACGCGGAATTCCGCTTAGCGCTCTTGTTGATGCCACATCAAAAATGAACACCGGAGCAAAATTTGATTCCGAAGTATTTAAAAAGTCCGTAGGATTAAATGGAGTCGGAATAAAAGCGGTAAATGCCTTATCGTCAATGTTTTGTGTAGAATCTATACGCGAAAATAAATCGCGCTCGGTTGTTTTTGAATGTGGAAACCTGATTGATGACCTGACGAAAGATACAGACGCAGGAAACGGAACAAACACAATTTTTGTTGCCGACAAAAGCATTTTCGGTAATTACACCATAAACAAAAATTTTATCGAAACTATGGTGAAAAATTACACCTATCTTAATATAGGACTGATAATTACCTTCAATGGCGTAAATTATGTTTCGAAATACGGACTTCTTGATTTGCTTAACGAAAACATGAGCGAAGAACCATTGTATTCGCCCATATATCTGAAAGGTGATGATATTGAAGTTGTAATCACACATGGTTCGGGTTATGGCGACACGTGTTATTCATTTGTCAACGGACAGCATACAACGCAAGGCGGAACTCATTTGAGCGCATTTCGTGAAGCAATAGGAAAGACAGTACGCGATTTTTATAAAAAAGATTTTGATACAAAAGATATTTGCATGTCGATGTATGCGGCGATAAGCATAAGAGTAGTCGAACCCGTTTTCGAATCGCAAACAAAAACAAAACTCGGTTCAAAAGACATGTCGCCAAATGGCAAATCAATCCGTACATTTGTAATTGATTTTCTTTCGGAAGAACTGGATAAATATCTTCACAAAAACAAGACAACATCCGAAATAATCCTGAAAAAAATTCAAGAATCGGAAAAAGAACGCAAAACAATATCGGGTATTCAAAAAATTGCTCGCGAACGCGCCAAAAAAGCAAGTCTTCATAATAAAAAACTTCGCGACTGTCGAGTGCATTACAGTGATAAACATGTTCTTGCCGAAAATTCTACACTTTTTATAACAGAAGGCGACTCGGCAAGCGGTTCGATAACAAAATCGAGAAATGTAAGCACGCAAGCCGTTTTCAGTCTTCGCGGAAAACCTTTGAATACTTATGGAAAAACAAAACGCGTAGTTTACGAAAACGAAGAATTTAACCTTTTGCAGGCTGCGCTCAATATCGAAGAAAGCATTGATAATCTGCGCTATAACAAAATTGTGATTGCAACCGATGCCGATGTTGACGGAATGCATATTCGATTGTTGCTGCTGACATTCTTTTTACAGTTTTTCCCTGATGTAATTCATTTGGGACATTTATATATTTTGCAGACGCCACTTTTCAGAGTACGCAAAATAGGAACGAGAACATCAGGCAATGCAAAATCGAAAAAAGGAGATGTAACTTATTATTGCTACAACGAATATGAACGTCAGAAAGCGATAAACGCTCTTGGCGAAAAAGCGGAAATTACACGTTTCAAAGGACTTGGTGAAATTTCGCCCGAAGAATTTGAAGAATTTATAGGCGAAAAAATACGTATTGACAGAGTGCATTTAAGCAAAAACGATTCGATACGCGACCTTTTGGAATTTTATATGGGCGAAAATACTCCCGAACGAAAAGATTTCATTGTAAACAGATTGCGCTATGAGAGTTAGAAAATTAATTAGAATATAAAAAACAGAAAAATAAAATACGAAAACAAATTATATTATGGCGATAACATCGAAGTATTACAGTAATATATTGAAGATGAACATATATGAATCCTTTTACAGGAAACCCGATAATGCGTTTGAAAATTGTTGCAGTAAAGGAAATTATTGACGGCAAAAGAGAAAATTATCCAAATACTGTTGATGTTGTGAACAAAGCAGAACGTTAAGCATATACAAATAAATCACAA
The DNA here is from genome assembly GCA_031269545.1 of Prevotellaceae bacterium. GTDB lineage: Bacteria > Bacteroidota > Bacteroidia > Bacteroidales > UBA932 > JAIRKV01. Next base: position 7,132 of record JAISYZ010000023.1, on the reverse strand, counting down.
ATAGAATTTTGACATAATTTGTAAAATATATAATAAACATGAACGATTAATAAACAATTTTATAACAGAACAATTTATATGACAGATGATTTTGAATTAGAAGAAACAATAGACGAAACAGAAATAACCGAAGAAGCAGACAGTACAACAGATGATGTTTCAACCGGACGATTTACAAAATTTACCGAAACCGATGATACAAAAAAACATCTTCTTTCGGGAATGTATAAAGACTGGTTTCTTGATTACGCTTCGTATGTAATACTGGAACGCGCCGTGCCTCATATTGACGATGGACTGAAACCCGTACAGCGCCGAATATTGCACGCAATGAAAAATATGGATGACGGACGCTTCAATAAAGTTGCAAATATCATAGGTTCTACAATGCAATATCATCCTCATGGAGATGCATCTATCGGCGATGCGCTGGTACAGCTTGGACAAAAAGAATTGATGATTGAAACACAGGGAAACTGGGGAAATATCTTAACAGGCGACAATGCGGCAGCGCCTCGCTATATCGAAGCGCGACTGTCGAAATTTGCTCACGATGTTGCATTCAACAACAAAATTACAAAATGGATGCCATCATACGATGGACGCAACAGCGAACCTGTAACTTTACCAATGAAATTCCCGCTGCTGTTGTCGCAGGGCGTTGATGGAATTGCCGTAGGACTTGCTTCGAAAATCATGCCTCACAATTTCAATGAACTTATAGATGCTTCGATTGCATATTTGCAAGGTAAAGATTTTGAATTGTATCCCGATTTCCCTACAAGCGGATATATTGATTGTTCGAGATATAACGATGGTTTGCGCGGAGGAGCGGTAAAAGTACGCGCACGAATAGTGAAAGGCGAAGATTTCAAAACTCTTGTTATTACAAATATTCCTTTCGGAAAAACAACTTCGGGCATAATAGAATCAATACTTAAAGCCAACGAAAAGGGACGCATAAAAATAAAAAAAGTTGACGACAACACATCTAAAAATGTCGAAATTGTTATTCATCTCGCCAACGATACATCTCCCGACAAAACTATTGATGCGCTTTATGCATTCACCGATTGCGAAATATCAATATCGCCAAATTCGTGCGTGATTGTTGATAAAATGCCAATGTTTCTGCGAGTTACCGAAATTCTGAAACGCTGCACCGATTCGACAAGAAATCTGCTGAAACTTGAACTTGAAATTCGCATGAACGAACTGCTCGAAGACTGGCATTATTCATCATTGGAAAAAATATTTTTTGAACAACGCATTTATCGCGAACTCGAAAAAGATACAAAAACATGGGAAGATCAGCTCGATGCAATCGAATTGGCATTTCAACCGTATCAAGAAAAATTGAAACGCGAAATTACTCGCGAAGACGTTCTTAAACTTACCGACAAACCTGTTCGCCGAATATCAAAGTTCGACATAAAAAAGGCTGACGAACATATCAAAAATGTTGAAATTGAAATTGATGAAGTACAAAACAATCTTGATAACCTGATTGATTATGCAATTACATATTTTCGCCAAATAAAAAAGAAATACGGAAAAGAACGCGAACGCAAAACAGAAATTATCAACTTTGATGTAATTGAAGCATCGCAGGTTGTTGTTGCAAACGAAAAACTGTATGTCAATCGCACCGAAGGTTTTGTTGGAACAGGATTGAAAAAAGATGCATATCTTTGCGAATGTTCGGATGTTGATGATATTATAGTTTTTCTTAAAAACGGAAAATATATTATTACAAAAGTCGCAGAAAAAACCTTTGTCGGAAAAGATATTATACACGTTGGAATTTTCAAGCGCAACGACGACCGAACAATATACAATGCCGTTTATCGCGATGGAAAAAACGGAGCGATAATGATGAAACGTTTTGCCGTTACATCAATAACGCGCGACCGCGAATACGATATTACAAAAGGAACCGCAAATTCACAAATTTTATATTTCAGCGCAAATGCCAACGGCGAAGCCGAAATATTGAAAATATACTTTAAACCTCGTCCACGATTGAAAAATCTTATTACAGAACTCGATTTCAGCACGCTTGCAATCAAAGGACGCCAGTCAATCGGAAATATATTTACAAAATATGCAATTCACAAAATCGTTTTGAAAGAAAAAGGCGAATCGACATTGAGCGGACGCCAAATATGGTTTGATGACTCAATAAATCGCCTGAACGCAGAAGGAAGAGGATCTTTGATAGGCGAATTTGCAGGAGATGACAAAATCCTTGTTGTAACAAAACAGGGAGTATATTTTACAACCAATTTTGATTTGAGCAATCGCTACGACGACGATATTTTATCTATCGAAAAATATAATCCCGATACCGTTTTTTCGACGACATATTTCGACAGCGAGCAAAAATATTTTTATGTTAAACGCTTCAAATTTGAAATATCAAACGCTCCGCAACGCTTTATCGACGAAAATCAGCAATCGTATTTAGTAGAAATTTCGCAGGATGAATATCCTCAAATTGAATTAACGTTCAAAGGAAAACATGCAAAACGCACAGCCGAATTTATTGATGTCGAGCAGTTTATCGGAGTGAAAAGTTTTCGTGCAAAAGGCAAGCGCGTTTCAGCATTTGATGTTGACACTGTTAAATTCGTTGCTCCTGTCGAAAAAAATCCGAAATCGGATGAACCTGTAAACGATAAAACCGAAATTGACGACAGCAAAGCAGTACAAATGTCATTGCTGTGATTTCTATTTATAAAATTTCTAATTATTTTGTGAACGAAAATATAAAAATATTCCTGACAGGTTTCATGGGAAGCGGAAAAACCGCTTACGGAAAACCTTTGGCTGAACTTTTGAATGTCGCTTTTTTTGATTTGGATGAATATATCGAAAAAAAATATAACCGTTCGATAACAGAAATTTTTGCAGAAGAAGGCGAAAAAAAATTTCGCGAATACGAACAAAACGCCATTTACGAAATAACTGCTAACAATAGCAGTTTTGTACTTGCAACAGGCGGCGGCACTCCTTGCTACAGCAATAATATTGAATTTATGAACGCACACGGAACAAGCATTTATTTGAAATGCACTGTTGATGAATTATACGAAAATATTTTGCTGTCGAATCCCGAACGTCCGCTGTTGCAGGGCAAGCGTGGAGACGAACTGTATCAACATATAAAACAACTTTTAGCAATTAGAGAACCGATTTACGAACAGTCAAAAATCATTCTGACAGGCGAAAATCATATTCCTGAAAAAATGATGGTGTTTTTAAAACAATACTTCGTTATAAAATAGTTTAATCAATTAAAAACCAAGAAATTGGTTGAAAGTTTATGAGGAAAAGTTTGTATAATTCGCTGATTATTGTTAATTTATACCAAACGCCTCAAAAAAAGAATTACCCAAATACAAATGATTTAACCTCGCTCATTGTCGGTTATTTTTAATACATACAGATGTGATATTTTTTAATCAATAAAAAATAATTTTTATCCAAGAGTTTCCAATATAAATTTTATTTGTACCTTTGCCTGCTTTTTAATGAGAAAATTATAATGATAAAGATTACATTTCCCGATAATAGCATACGTGAATATCAAGAAGGTATAACAGGTTTGGGAATATCCCAAAGTATCAGTCCGCGCCTTGCTGCGGAAGCGCTTTCCGTTTCTGTAAACGGAGAAGTATGGGATTTAGTTCGTCCAATAAATGCAGATGCACGAATAAAACTTCATAAATTTGATGATGAAGAAGGAAAACGCACATTTTGGCATTCATCTTCGCATCTTATGGCAGAAGCATTGCAAGCCATTTATCCTCATGTGAAATTTGGAATAGGACCGAGTATCGAAAACGGATTTTATTATGATGTCGATCTTGGCGAAACGAATCTTGTTGAAGCTGATTTATCTGCTGTTGAAGAAAAAATGCTTGAATTTGCACGAACAAAAGAACATTTTGTATGTCGTTCGGTAAGTAAGGACGAGGCTCTCAAAACGTATATGGCAAAAGGCGATCAATATAAAGTCGAACTTATAAACGACCTTGAAGATGGCACGATAACATTTTATGAAAATGGTACATTTACCGATCTTTGTCGCGGACCTCATTTGCCCGATACAAGCATGATAAAAGCGGTTAAACTTACGGCAATTGCAGGCGCTTACTGGCGTGGAAATGAAAATAACAAAATGCTTACACGCATTTACGGAATTACTTTTCCACAGAAAAAAATGTTGGACGAATACTTGCAAATGCTCGAAGAAGCAAAGAAACGCGATCATAGAAAAATAGGTAAGGAACTGGAACTGTTTACATTTTCGCAAAGAGTAGGGCAGGGGCTTCCGCTTTGGCTGCCGAAAGGAGCGGCATTGCGCGAAAAACTCGAAACTTTTTTACGAAAAGTACAGAAAGATTACGGATATTCGCCTGTAATAACTCCTCATATCGGTCAGAAAGAATTATATATAACATCCGGACATTATGCAAAATACGGCAAAGATTCGTTTCAACCGATACATACACCGCAGGAAGGCGAAGAATTTCTGCTGAAACCGATGAATTGTCCGCATCATTGCGAAATTTATAAAAGCAAGCCGCGTTCATACAAAGATTTGCCTGTTCGTCTGGCTGAATTTGGAACAGTTTACCGATATGAGCAAAGCGGCGAACTGCACGGTCTTACCCGTGTGCGCGGATTCACTCAAGACGATGCTCACATATTTTGTCGTCCCGATCAATTGAAAGAAGAATTTTGCAAGGTGATAGATATTGTTCTTTATATATTTAAAATATTAAAATTCAATAATTATGAAGCCCAAATATCGCTTCGTGATCCAAACAACAAAGAAAAATATATAGGAAGCGACGAAAATTGGGAAAAAGCAGAACGTGCAATAGCCGAATCGGCTGCCGAAAAAGGTTTACCGACAACCACAGAAATAGGCGAAGCCGCTTTTTACGGACCTAAACTTGATTTTATGGTTCGTGATGCAATAGGCAGAAAATGGCAATTGGGAACGATACAGGTTGATTACAACCTTCCCGAACGTTTTGAACTTGAATATACAGGAGCCGACAATGCAAAACATCGTCCGGTAATGATTCATCGTGCGCCTTTTGGCTCGATGGAACGTTTTGTCGCCGTTTTAATCGAACATACGAGCGGAAAATTCCCATTGTGGCTGACGCCCGAACAATTTGTGATTATGCCTGTAAGTGAAAAATATAATGATTTTGCTCAAAAAGTTTTAAAAGTCATAAATAATTCCGATATTCGCGGGTTCATTGATGACAGAAATGAAACAATAGGAAAAAAAATAAGAGAAAACGAATTGAAACGAATCCCTTACCTGCTGGTGGTTGGAGAGAAAGAAGCAAGCGAAAATTCAGTGTCGGTTCGACGGCAAGGCGAAGGAGATAAAGGGAAGATGACAATAGAAAAATTTATAGAAACTGTTAAAGTTGAAATAGAAGAAACGTTGAAAAATTAAAAATTTTGCAAAATTATATTAAAATAAAGTATAAACTAAACTTTGGAGGACAAAACAATAGCAACGCCTTTTCAAAAAAAACCCTTTAGGCCGAATCCGGGTTTTGTGAGAAAAACAAATAAAAACGCCCAGATTCAAAATAACAAAGGAAAAGATGAAGAAAATCGCATTAACGAAGAAATAACATCGGCAAAAGTGCGACTTGTGGGTGATAATATCGAATCACCCGGAATTTATACGCTTTTTGAAGCCATTAAACTTGCTCGACAAATGAATTTGGATGTGATTGAAATATCGCCGGACGCTCAGCCTCCTGTTTGCAGAATTGAAGATTATCAAAAATTTTTATATCAACGGAAAAAGAAAGAAAAAGAATTAAAAGCAAAGGCAACAAAGGTAATAATAAAAGAAGTTCGCTTCGGACCAAATACAGATGAACATGATTATCAATTTAAATTGAAACATGCGAAAAGTTTTTTGGAAGAAGGTGCAAAAGTAAAAGCATACGTGTTTTTCAAAGGACGCTCGATATTATTTACAAAACAGGGCGAAATATTATTGTTGCGTTTTGCAAACGATCTGGAAGAATACGGCAAAATAGAACAAATGCCCAAACTCGAAGGAAAACGGATGACTATTTTTGTAAATCCTAAGCCCAAAAAGAAAAATTAATGAATTTTTAATAACGATAAAATATTAATAAAATGCCAAAAATGAAGACTAATTCCGGCGCAAAAAAAAGATTTGATGTTACCGGAACAGGAAAAATTAAAAGAAAACACGCTTACAAAAGTCATATTTTAACTAAAAAAACGAACAAACGTAAACGTAATTTGACGTATTCGGCTCTTGTAAATTCGTCGGATGAAAAACGTATGAAATTACTTTTAGTTGAATAAAACTTGTTGAAGCAAAATCTTTTAAAAATTAAATTATTTGTTTAACCCGAATGAACGGTAATGAAAAGATTCGAATAAAGAACACCGACATTCAAAAAATTTTAAAATTATGCCAAGATCAGTAAATGCAGTAGCATCAAGAGCTCGAAGAAAAAAAATATTGAAATTAACCAAAGGTAATTTCTTAGCGCGAGCAAATGTTTGGACAGTAGCAAAAAACACCTACGAAAAAGGTTTAACTTATGCTTATCGCGACAGAAAAGCAAAAAAGAGAACATTTCGAGGATTATGGATTCAACGTATAAATGCCGCAGTACGTCAATATGGTTTGACCTATTCGGAATTTATGGGAAAAGTCGCAGCCAAAAACATCGAATTAAACCGTAAGGTTTTAGCCGATTTGGCAATGAATCATCCCAAAGCGTTTGAGGCTGTTGTAAACGCAGTGAAATAATCAAATTTTAATGAATTCAACTGAAAGGCGCGGCTTTTGTCGCGCCTTTTTAATATCGTAAATCTATGTTAATTCGTTGTTCCTTAAAAAGGATATAAATTATTTAGTCTATCCTTAAAAAGAACATAAAATATTTATTAACAATCAATTATTAGTTGAAATTAGATAAAAAAATTGCAGGGTTTTAACAATATCCGGTTCAAAACCCTGCAAATATTTTGAAAATATTCTTGCAAAATCATTAAACCAAACAAAATAATTGTAAATAAAAATGTCCCGTTAGGGACAAAATGT
>JAISYZ010000002.1 GCA_031269545.1 Prevotellaceae bacterium | reverse complement strand
GATTTTTTTTTGCAAAAAAAAATACGTGAAATTCACGTAACTGCGCCATGCTCTACGAGCTTCGCTGTTTAATTTTTGTTCACCTGCGTGAAGGCAAAAATGTTTGTAAATTTGTCCTTTAATACCTGCTGAAAGGCAGGTATTTTTGTTTTAAAAATTTTTAAGTGATGATACATATATCACAAATACACAAAGAGGTTGAGCGGTTGCCTGAGTTTTCGATAAGATTTGTTGACAGGGAGGGCGACATTATAGATTGCCGCAGATGCATTTGTACATCGTGGCACAGTTCGGGGCGGACGATGAATATAAAATTTTTGGAAAGCGGGGAAATACGCAAGATTCGCAGAGTAAGTATAATTGAATTTAACGGGCAGAGGGTTGTTTTGTAGGCAATTAACAATTAACAATTAATAATTAACAATTAATAATTAATAATTAATAATTATGGATATTATAGAATTAGGGTTTGGAATAAGTTATATTCCGGAGGCGCAACAGATAATAGCGATGGCGCCGTCGAGCAGCATTTTTGAAGATCGGGATTTGTCGCCTGTCGCCATAGGCAAGTACAAGGTGGCGCCATGGGGCGAGGACAATGATTTGCCACAGCAGATAAGGGCAAAGACGGAAGCGAGCGAGGTTGTGAGTTCAAATCTGCTGTTCAACACGCAGGTTGCTTACGGACTAGGACCGAAACCGATGCGGCGGATAGTTGAAAACGGCAGGGTTGTGGGCTACGAGGAGTTGCTCGATGGCGCGGAGGCTGAATTTTTTGAAGATAACGACATCGGGCTGTTCATGCTTGAGCAACTTACGGATATGAATTTTTTCGCAAATGCTTTTCCGGAAATAATATTGTCGCTTGACAAGAAAAAAATCGTTTCGCTGCGGTCGAAAGAGGCAATGTTCAGTCGCTGGAGCATAATGAACAGTCGGGCGCAGATTGAATATCATCTTTATTCGGCAAAGTGGGATAAGAACCCGGCAGAGAAAGACATCGATGTAACCGATGCGCTGGACGACTACAACCCGCTGCTGGATCTTAATACGCGGCTAAGCAGCAAAAAATACAGGCAGTTGCGGTTTATGCTGTCGGTATTTATGCCTGCGCCGGGGAGGCAGTATTATCCACTTCCGAACTGGTACAGTATCTTTCAAAGCGGCTGGTACGACCATGCGGTTGCCATTCCGCTGTTGAAAAATACTATTTTAAAAAACAATCTCGGCGTTAAATACATTATATATATAAGTCAGGATTACTGGGAAAAGATGTATCAGTCGCATGGGATAAATGACTCGGACAGGAAGGCTGTTCAAGAGTTCAGAAATGAACATATACAAAAGTTGTCGAACTTTGCATCGGGCAAAGACAATGCAGGCAAGGCAATAGCTGTAGAAAAGCGAATGCGACAGGTGGCAACCGGAACAGCCGAAGAAAAGATGATAGAAATAATTCCTATAAAAAATGACCTGTCGGGTGGCGAACTCTTGCAGGACAGCGAAGAAGCGAGCAATATAATTTCGTATTCGATGGGGGTTCATACGGCGCTGATTGGCGCCACTCCGGGCAAAAACAAGGGCAGCCTGGGCGGTACTGACAAGCGAGAGCTGTTTATGATAAAACAGGCATTGACAAAGCCGCTGCTTCATCGCGTGCTGCGCACGTTTTCGCTGATAAAGCGTTTTAATGGCTGGGACAAAGATTTTGTTATTCAAGTACCTGAATACACCTTTACAACGCTTGATGAGAATAAGATCGGGAAAGTGGAAACGATTGATAATTAATAATTAATAAAATCCGGGTTGGTTCGTCGCTGCGCTGCTGGCAATGACGAACAAAACAAACGTAAGGGCAAAAAATGTTTTGCCACAACAAATAAATAAAAATAATATGATAGTTGATAATATTGATATTTTAAAAAAACATGTTCCGACAGTGGCGGGCGATTCGGTGAGTTTTGCAGAACTGGAAGAACATGTAAGGGCAGCCGAATCGTGGCTGCGAAATAATATATCGGGATCTGCGCTGTACGATTTCATGGAGATGAACATTGAAATACCTTTGCATGGAATGCTACTATACAAAATGCAGCGAGTAATATCGCTAAGGGGATTTGAAAATGCCGTTCCAATGCTTAATCTTGTGCTAACATCGGCAGGATTTGCAGTAACAAACAACGAAAAGGTAGCGCCAGCGAGCAAGGAAAGAGTAGCCGATTTGCGCGAGGGATTGAAAAGAGAGTGCGCGGATGCGATAGAAGATATGATTACGTTTCTTGAAACGGACGAAACATATACAGAACTGTGGAAGATGTCGCCATCGTATTCGTTTTTTTCGGATACATTTTTGCCGACATTTATGCTTTTTAAAAATTACGCACCTTACGCGGACTCGGTTGCTTCGATTTTTCCGAAATGTCGCCTTGATTTTGCCGCTCTGCGCGGGAAGATGCGCAGCGTAATGGCAGGCAAAATCACAGGAGCCACAGGCAAAAAAATTGTGTTGGAACTTATAGATGGGATGAACAGCGACACGCTGAGCGTGGTGGAAAAGAAACTGCTCGAGCCTTTGCGTTTTGCGCTGGCGGCATATACGCTTGGGCTGAACGATGAAGGCGATTCGTTTATAAATCAGGCTTTGTCGATAATAAAAGAGAATGCTGATGATTTTCCGGATTCGGGCTTGAACTTTGGCGGGCATGAATGGACGGACAGTCCTATAATAAACATGTGTTGATTAATTAATAATTAATAATTAATAATTAACAATTAATATTTTTAACCGCAAAGTTCACAAAGTAAAGCGCAAGGGGCGCAAGGGACAATTAATAATTAATAATTAATAATGGAAAAAAATCGGAAGAAGACAGGGATTGATTTGAGGGCGCCGAGCGGATGGGGCGAGTTGACAGCGGAACAGACGGTAACAGTTGCCGGACTGCTGGGCGAAGGGCTGTCGAGCGCGGAAGAATTGGCATTGCTCTGTTTTTTCAGATTTACAGGAGTTTCGTTTTACAGGCGCAACATGACCAATTACGAATTGCGGCAGCGGCAAAAAACAGGATTGCGAACAGACTTCTCGGGGCTGTACAGATACAAAAAATATATTGTGGAGATTGATGACGACACAATTTTTGCCTTTGCCGAGAAGTTGAAGTTTTTGGCGGATGTGCCGGGATTGATGGCGTGCCAAAATACTATTGCGGGTTTGCATTTCAGCGACAGCGAACTGTGGCAAACTACGTTTGAAGAATACTGCATGGCAGACAGATATTATAGAGCATACTCAAAAATGAAAGATGAAAATCATCTCTGCGCGATGATTGCGGCGCTTTACAGAAACAAAAAAGAAGCATACAGGGACGAATTGGTCGAAAAAAATACAAAGAGGATATTGCGCAAGTCGCAACCGGAACAGCGGCAGGCAGTATTTTTGTGGTGGACAGGATTAAAGGTTTGGATAAGAGAAAAGTATCCAGATTTGTTTTCGGGAGGAAAAAATACGGTAGAGTTCGGGAATACAGAAAGCGATGATGACGACAGCGAAAGCATAATGAACATGCTTTATTCGATTACTGAGGGAAAGGCGCACGAAAACCGGCAGGTTTTTAAAACTTCTGTACACGAAGTTCTTCATGCGCTCAATACCAAAGCAAAAAACATCAACGAAATGAACAGTAAGTTTAAAAAAAATAATTAATAATTAATAATTAATAATTAATAAATGAGATTAGATTTTGATTTGATAAAGCAACTTATAGCAACGATGCCTGAATTTGCGAAGTTCGACAAACAGATTTTTTCGGTAGCCGGATTTGACGATGCCGTGTCGATAGTTGAAAATATAAGGACAACAATTTTCCCCTGCGTTCTGGTAGAAGATGTTCCGGAGGGGAATATAAGTTTTGCATCGGGATTTTGCGACAATGCCAGCGTTACCGTTTGGGCGTTGTGCAGCGCTCCACAAAACACAGGAGCAGAACGAAAGGCTGCATTTACGGCAGCCTTTGAACTGAGCAAAAAAATAATGGCAAAAATTGTTGAAGCCAATGCAAACAGGCAGGACGAAGATGTTTATATCGACTTTGCGCGAGGAGTGCGCTATATGCCTGTTGGTCCATTGGCAGGCAATATTTACGGATACGAATTTGTGTATAATACGCAACAGGAAATAGAGTTTATTAACAATTAACAATTAACAATTAACAATTAATAATTAATAATTAATAATTAATAATTAACAATTAACAATTAACAAAAAAATGTTAATAATTATGGCGGAGAATACGAATAAATATGAAACGTTAAAGGCATGGGCGGATATTGTCATAGAAAGGTGGGAAAATAAAATTTCGGACTTGGATGTAATATCGACAGGAGAATTGCTGCGGTCGTTCAGGGCGCATCTTACAGTAGATTCAAAGGGGAATGTGGAAAAGATAAGGTTTGCATACGCCTATTACGGGCGCTTCGTTGAACTCGGCGCAGGCAAAGGGGTAAAGGCAGGCATGGAAAGCAACCGAAAAAAGAAGCCATGGTACACAAAAGTTTTCTTCGGGCAGGTAAATCAATTGGCGCGGATAATGTCAGAAAAATACGGACAGCAAACAGCAATTGGAGTTGTCGAAAATATTAAAGTGGTTTTTTAAAAAAAAATCCCCTTTTTTTTTGTAATTACAAAAAATGTTGTACCTTTGTCATTGGAATAATATATGAATTATGCAACCAAGAAAGGTTGCCCGATATAAGGGCTTTTTTTATTTGCCTATAAAATAATTTAACGGTTGCTATTTTCTGTATACAAGGTTGCGTAAGCATGTATTATTCCAACGGAATTGTGCAACCGTTTTATTTTGCACTGTATTAATGGAATAATACAAATGAAAGGAAAAAAGAAAAGCCCTGCAACAGGCAGGCGCGTTGCGGCACAAGGTGCGGCAACGGAAGAAATTACCGAACACAAAGGTAATGTTAGCAAACCTAAACATGTATGTTTAATGGATGTAATTGCGTTCATCACGAACGCCAATCAGCGAGAGTTCAAGGTTATTAATTCAACATTGGAGGCAAGGATATGAACGATGAACAGGTAAAGGATCTTCGTGCAGATTTGCAGTCTGCTTTAATGCAGATTGCAAAAATTGAAGATGAAGTGATACGGCGTGCGCTTACCGATTTTATCGAAAAGTGGTTAATATTAACGAATAATTAATAATTAACAATTAATAATTAATAATTAATAATTAATAAAATCTGGATTGCTTCGTCGCTGCGCTCCTCGCAATGACGATAAGAATAAATTTGTCCTTTAATCATATTTGCATACTGTCTATTTTTGAAGCAAAAAATTTAATATGATAACAAAAATAGTATTTAAGGATGACCAGCATCTTACGAAAAAAGCGGTGATAACGATAGAAAAAGGCGGACAGAAGTCGATGGAATTTTTCCCGGCATGTAAGGATGATGACAAAGAGACAGGCTCGTATGCAGAATACGCCAAGCGGTTTTTTAATTATATCATTGATGATAAATTCTAATGGCAACAACGGTAATATCGAAGCCTGAGGGACTCTGCTTTTCTGGCAATTTGCCGAAAGTAAAAGTAGAGTCGGATGCTGAAGTTCGCGTTCAGTTGCTCGCGGGCAGTAATACGCTGCTTGACGAAACATATACGCCCGACTTCGACAATCTTGTTTCGCTAGATATTTCCGATGTTATCATTAATGAATTGACGTTTACAGTTCCTAATGCGGATGTATTTTTGCAGCAAAATATAAGGAAAGATTTTGTGTTGAAAATAAATACAGGTTCTTATAATTTTGCGGCAATCCGCTGTGGAATAAAAGACTTTGGCGACAGTGCGGGAAATTTTCTAAGAAAGAATTTTTTGACATGGCAGCCGAAAATGAAAAAGATAAGTCGCGACCAGCCCGAATATCTGACATATCACGCAACACAAGCATCGTACTTTTATATTACTGCATATTTTGCCGATGGGACAAAGGATGACATAAGCGTAGCCGCGATGACAGCGAACAATGTTTATACAGTAAATATCGGGAATAAGCTGAAATCGCTGCCGAAGCCTGCAGTAAAAGCCGAAGCGGTTGTTTGCGCAACAAACAGCATCTCGGCAGCCAAAATAAGCAAATATCAGTATTACAGCATCGTGCCGCCTGCGCGTATGGAGCAGAATTTTCTGTTTGAGAACAGTCTCGGCGGAATGGATACAGTGCGCTGCACAGGCGAGTTGGAACACAGTCCGGAATTTACGCGCGAAACAGCAGTGATGGGCGATATAGAAAGAACATTTTTTGCTGAAAAATCGGATATAAAAACGCAGACGACTGACTGGCTCACTCGATACGATGCAGCATGGCTTCACGATTTTTTTATGTCGAAAAGAATTTATCTGTTCGACAACGACAAATATAATGCAGTGGTGATAGATGAAGTTACAGCAGAGACTTCATCGAAAAAAGATTTGCGTTCGTATGAATTTACTTACAGACCGGCGGAAAGTTCGGACTATATGATGATTTACGAAAAGATGACTGAATACACATCGGCGAGTTATACAAGTCCTGTATGTCAGCGAATTGATGAAATAATAACATTCGTATCGGCGGAATGGGTAAGCCCGACATGCCAGAAAATAGAACAGACAATAAGTTATACGTCTGCTGAATGGACAGAGCCAACCTGTCAAAAATTTGACAATTCGGTGAGTTACACGTCTGCCGAATGGACAGAGCCGGTATGCCAGCAGGAAGAAGTAATAACAGGAATTCCCTTGATACTCGAATTAAAAAAACATCCTACGGTGGCGAATACGATACAAATAACATGGAAGTTGAAATATATTGGTCATTTACCACATATTTTTCCAATATATGTAGAATTGCGTTCGAATGCAGTAATACAAATTAGCTTCAATTCTTCGATAGAAACGATAAAAATAGAATTTGATATTACAAGTGCAGCCGACACAATTACTCAAACACTGACAGGAATACAATCGTTTGTTGCGGATGGAACAGTAGTGAGAACGTTGGATCCAGACAATATATCAGGAGTACCGATAGAAACGGTGATAATATTAAATTAACAATTAACAATTAATAATTAACAATTAATAATTAACAATTAATAATTAACAAATAAAATATAAAAATATGGCAGAGGTAAATACAGGGATTGCATTTTTTACGGAGATTGAGATAGTAAAGGATGTAAACGGCACAGAAACGACAATAACGGAAAGCGTATTGCAGGCATTTGGAACATTTGCCGAAATAAGCACAGCCGACTTTGCTCTTTTGAGCGCAACGGCAGCAACTGAACGCTATGCAGCGTTTGAGACATTTTTAAATAACAAATATCCGGGCTTGGATATTAGTAATATTGTTACCAATGCTCCAATCGCAGAGGATCTGTTATTGTGTCCAACGACATAAACAATTAATAATTAATAATTAACAATTAATAATATGAAAATCAATCAAATAGAAAATGACAGCAAAAACATTCTTGTGAATGGCAACGTTATGCCTGCTGTGTTCGTAGCGACAGCAACAGGCGAAACCGTGCGAATAGTTTCGACACAGCGGCTTGTGCCGGGATTAAGTTCGCAAGGCTTACATTACTCAATGATAGAAGTAAACGATACGGTTTGCGAATCGGCAAACGATGCGGTAGTTGCTCTTAATGCTTTTATCGGAAATTTTAAGTCGGGCAGCGGCGGCAGCAGCGGCGGCGCAAGTCCCGAAGATGCAAGCGACATGATAACGGAAGGTACGGCAATATCCGCTATGAGGTTTGGCAACAAGACGACCTACATCACGCAGTCGCAGATAACGGTTAAGATAGACGAGTCGCTGACTCTGCAATTTGGCACGTATCAATCGCTGTATTTCAGTGCAATAAGTGGAACATTCAATTTGTCTAAATGTGGTCTGGAACCGAAGCCGATAGTGATACCGCCCGACAATATAATGATTGATACATTATCTTTCATACAGGAAGAAGGTCTGAACTTAAACAGCTGGCATTCGAGTGCGCCACAGATACCACTTCCGTACAGGTATTTTATCAAGACAGGCAGCGGGAGTTATTTTAAAATAACAAATACTGTACCGGATAATGCTACCGGATATTTGGAAGTTGAAAAGCTGTCGATGTAATTAATAATTAACAATTAATAATTAACAATTAATAATTAATAATTAATAATTAATAATTAATAAAGTTATGAATGATATTTTGAAGTGGTTATTATTTATCGGCGGGAGTATAGCAGCATACTTCGAGCCGTTGCAGGCTGTTATGTTATTGGTAACAATGCTGTTTATGCTTGATTTTGCGACAGGGATAGCGAAGGCTGTGAGGCTTGGAACTCCTATAAAATCAAGTAAATTGAAATGGTCGCTGTATAAGTTACTTGTCTATCTTGGAACGATGACATTAACGTTTTTTATTTGCGAAAGTATGCGCCTGTCGAAGGATACGAGCGTGTCGGTAGTGAATGTGGAGGCATGGTTTGTGGTTTATATAGAAGGGCTGTCGATAATTGAGAATTTGCAGAAGATAAGGGATAACAGGTTTTTGCAATTTATTCATTATTTGCTGGCGGTAGAGTTTTTAAAGAGGTTCAGGATTTTGGCGGATTTTATGAAACAGGAAGAAAAGGATAATTAGCAATTAATAATTAATAATTAATAATTAATAAAATCTGGATTGCTTCGCTACGTTCGCAATGACGGTAGAGGGATGCGGGGCGCAAAGACGAAATAAGAAAAGGATAAGAACAATGGAATTAACATTAAAACGCATAGCGCGGAAAGAGACTTATACAATCGGCAGGCTGTATATTGACGAGGTTTATTTTTGTGATACTCTCGAAGATACGGACAGGGGTTTGCGGCAGGACATGCAGTTGGAGTACATTAAGAACAAAAAAGTTGCAGGTTCGACGGCAATACCGACAGGAAGGTACAATATTACGATGTCTGTTCAGTCGCCGAAGTACAGGTATCGCAGTGCTTATGAATTTTGCTATGGCAAAGTTCCACGACTGCTGAATGTGAAAGGCTTTGAGGGGATATTAATTCACATCGGGAACTATCCGAAGGATACGGAAGGCTGTTTACTGGTGGGCAAAAACACGGTGAAGGGCGCAGTAATGCAAAGTACGGAGACATTTAAAAAACTGTATGCAAAAATGCGTTTGGCAGCGGACTTGGGCGAGGAAATAAGTATAACAATTAACAATTAACAAACCTGTCGGGTTGGAAATAAAAATTAAATAAAAAAATAAAATGGGAAGAAAGCATATAGAAATAAAAACAACAGTTTTAATTTTCAGCATGATTTTTTTAATATCGTGTGCAACCACGAAAAAGTCAAGCATTACGGCAGACATTAACAAATCTGCAACAATCGTAACGGACGAATCGACTGTAAGCAATATCAATACTTTAATTGATACGACAAAATTCACCAGCGCCGAAATTTCATATACGAAAGTAGAATTTTATGCGCCTGTCGCCGACAGTTCGTATCCACCGACAGAAAATGAAAATGTGCCGGAAGATACTGTTTTTTACAGTAAGAAACCTCCCGATTTTGGAGCGGTCAAGAGCGTTGAAACTTTAAATATAAAATACAGTAACGGGCAAAAAGGCACAACGCAAAGCAGCATATCAGTTGTGGACAGCACACAAACGCAGGTTGATTTTCGTGATTTTATAAAAGTCAGCGAAACATCAGAACAGAAAGCCAAGTACTGGCTTAAATATATAATGTGGATTGCGATATGCGCAACAATAACAGCAGCAATAATTTATGGATATAAAATTTTCAATAAAATAAAAAAATGAAAACAAGTTTCTTCAATTCTGGTTTTTTTCGTGCAAAGAAGCCCCGAAAATGGGGCTTCTTTGTTTTATATTTTTGGGAAATTTTTGCGGATTGTTTGCGAATTGTTAGCGCCGTGTCTGTTGAGATAATGTTCGGTGGTGGCGATTGATTTGTGTCCGAGATGGTCGCGAATGTTAATTATCGGTTCGCCCTGTTCGGCAAGCATGGTGGCGCCTGTGTGCTTGAATGAATAAAATTTATATTCAAGAGGCATATTCAGTTTTTCACGAATTTTATTGAATCTGAAACGCATGTTATTTTTTCCAAGATGTTTTGCGCCCGGTATTCCATTTTTACCGAACACATAAAAGTCTTTGCTGTACTCGTTTAATTTCCATTCGTTTATAAGATAATCCAAAAAATCATCAGGGATAACAACTTCGCGCCTGCATTTTTTCTTTGCATTGGTCGCCATGACGCGAACCTTGCTGTATCCTGAACGCAAATCAATATCGCCGATACGCAACAGTCGAGTTTCGTATCCGGGACGTAAACCGCAGTAATATTCAAATCTGCATGCAAGTGCAAGTTGTCTGTCATGATTATCCATTTCATCAATAATTATTTTCAAATCTTCTTTACGAATACGCTCGGCTCCCATATCTTTAATCAGTTTGTTTTCTGGCAAACTGTGTACGGGATTATCGTGTAAACCGCTTTGCTTTTTTACAAATTCAAAAAAGGCAATAAGTATTTCAATATACGAATTATATGTACGTTTTGCGAGATGTCGCTCGTTGCGCAGGTATGTAAAAAATTCAATGATTTTTGAATTATCAATTGCTGTTATGTCAATGTGCGAATATTTATGCGCTTCAATCCATAGACGAAACACGCGACAGCGACTTGTGTATGTGCATAACGTTTCGGCACTTAATCCGGATTTGTTCAATTCTTCGTTGATATAGCGGGAAAGCCAGTAGACAACATTCAGATTTGAATCAATCATTCGTTTATACACGCGTGCTTCATGCGAGTATTGCGTCTGGTCTTCGTACACGACACGCGCCGTGTCGTTAAAGATTGTCCATCCTGTTTTTAATTTTTGTAATAAATCGTCAATGATTTTTTGAGCAAACTGTTTGCGCTCAATGGCAGTTGAGAATGAATTTATATTGATGCCGTCAAGCATCTCAAATCTGCATCTTGTCATCTCATCCGTTTGATGATTTCGTTGCGATAATTCGACAAACCATTTTTTTGTGATGTCTCCTTTTCTATCGCATAACTTTGGTAAAATCAAAATTTTTTTTCTACGCATATTCTTTAATTTTTTTTGTGAAAATGCGTAGTGTGATAATTGTATTTATTTGTATTTAAGTGTATCCAATTAAATTTACAATCGTTTATTACTTTAATTTTCAACAACTTAAAACTTTTGTCGGGGTGAGATGACTCGAACATCCGACCTCTACGTCCCGAACGTAGCGCGCTACCAACTGTGCTACACCCCGATTTTGGGCAACAAAAGTATTAAAAAAATATGAATAAATATCATACATCCGAAAAAAAACACTAAATTTGTGCTTCAATGAATGTATTAATGAACGAAGATTTCTTACAATTTATATGGCGATTCGGCTTATTTGACAAAGATTCGGCTAAAACAGCCGACAATCAAAATATTACTGTACTGAATCTTGGAATTATCAACAGGGATTCGGGTCCCGATTTTTTCAATGCAAAAATAAAAATCGACAAAATAATATGGGTGGGAAATATCGAAATTCATGTAAATGCATCCGACTGGAAACGACACAAACACAACAATGACAAATCGTACGACAATGTTATTCTTCACGTTGTAAAAAATGCCGATTGCGATATTTTTCGCAGCGATGGAAGCAAAATTCCTGCTTTGAAACTGCAATACGACAGAAATTTAGAAAAACGTTATAACGAATTATTGGACTCAAAAACTTGGATTGCCTGTCAAAATTACATCGGAAATGTAGAATCGTTCAAAATGAAATATTTTCTCAATCGTATAATGGTCGAAAGGCTGGAACAGCGTTCGGCTCATACAGGCAAAATTCTGTCGGATACAAAAAACGACTTTAAAGAAGTGTTTTACCGTCTTCTTTTCCGCTCGTTTGGTTTTGGAACAAATACTTTGCCGTTTGAACTTTTAGCCCAATCTACGCCGCTTGCTGCAATCAACAAACATCGTAATTCGGTTTTACAAATCGAAGCATTGCTTTTTGGGCAGGCAGGATTTCTAAACGACTTGCCCGCTGACGATTATCAGGCGCAATTACAAAAAGAATATAAATTTCTTCAAACTAAATTTGAACTTAAACCTCTCGAAAAACATCTCTGGAAATTTATGCGGCTGCGTCCTGCAAATTTTCCAACAGTTCGTATCGCTCAAATAGCAAGGCTTTTGACACAAACAGATGGATTGCTCGCCAAAATCACAGCATTTGAAAAACCCGATGAACTGAACATTTTCTTTGAATTGAGCGCATCCGAATATTGGGATACGCATTATAATTTCGGAAAACAAACGGCAAAATGCGTAAAAACGTTTGGAAAAAAATCGGCAGAAAAAATCATAATAAACCTTATCGTTCCTTATCTTTTTGCTTATGGAAAAGCCAAAGGAGAAGAACGATTTTCGGAAAAAGCCTTTGAGTTGCTCGAAATGATTTTGCCCGAAAAAAACAATATTATTGCAGGCTGGGAAAATATAGGCGTTAAAGTCGAAAACGCTTTTTATTCGCAGGCGCTTATTCAGTTGAAAACAGCGTATTGCAACAATAAACAATGCCTGCAATGCGCAATAGGAAAAAATATTATAGATAAAAATTAAATCAATAAATCAATAAAACATGAAGAAACTAATTCTATCACTAATTTTAATCTCTACAACAGTAATGAATCTTTGCAGTCAATGCGAAGACAGAGAGTTTTACGGAAGTTGCACCAGCATTATGGTTGGCAAACAGGCAAGCGCCGACGGTTCTACCATCACAAGCCATACTTGCGATGGTCGTTATCGAACGTGGATGGATATCGTACCTGCTCAAAAGCATAAAAAAGGAGACGTTACCAAAATTCTGAAAGGAACATTATTCACCGAAAGCATGGACGAAATTGTGAAAGCACAACTTGCAGACAGCAAATCGCAAACAGAACCGCACGATTTTGAAATCACACTGGAAGTTAAAGGCGAAATTCCCGAAGAAGACGAAACATTTGCTTTTCTTTACACCGCTTATCCATGCATGAACGAAAAAAATCTGGCAATAGGCGAAACCACTATCGAAGGACGCAAAGAACTTGAAAACGACAAAGGTATGTTTTATATCGAAGAACTTCAACGTATTGTGTTACAGCGCTGTACTACGGCGCGACAGGCAATTCAACTTATGGGACAACTTGTGAAAAAATACGGATATGCCGATACGGGCGAATGTCTTACATTTGCCGATAAAGACGAAGTATGGCATTTCGAAATTTTCGGCGAAGGAAAGGATAAAATCGGTGGCGTATGGGCTGCGCAGCGTATTCCCGACGATCATGTCGGAGTGTCTGCAAATATCCCGCGAATTGCCGAAATAAATCTGGATGATAAAGACAACTTCATGGCATCGGACAATGTGTTTGAAGTTGCGAAAAATATGAATTTTTGGGACGGAAAATCAACTTTCAAATTTTGGCAGGCGTACAGCGGCAAAAAACCGTTCTCGATACGCGAATGGTTTGTTTTAAGTTCTGTGGCTCCATCGCTGAAACTTTCATTACAGGATGAAGAACTTCCTTTTTCTGTAAAACCCGAAAAACCAGTATCGGTGCGCGATGTGCTTAAATTTTTCCGTTCGACATACGAAAACACAGAATATGATATGACGAAAAACCTTTTGATAGAACGCAAAAAAAAGGACAGCGAAGAAATGGAAACCGTAAAAAGCGACTATGCCAATCCATGGTTTTCGGCGCAAATGGTCGCATTGGTAAATGCAATAAAAGACAGCGTCATTGTTAGAGTGCGCAATATTGCCGTTCCTCAATGCTCTTATGCTCACGTTATTCAAATTCGCGGCTGGATGCCCGACGAAATATCGTGCGTTGCCTATTTCACAAACGATAATCCGGCACAGAGTCCGCGTTTTCCTGTTTATGCAAACATACTGAAAACGCCAAAAACACTTCATGTTTCAGGACATAAACGTTTTATTGCCGATGCTGCCTCATGGATATATCGACAGGCAAACAAACTTGCTACAATTCGCTGGCAGGAATCGCGTAAAAAACTTGAGAAAATACGCGATGATTTTGAAGATAAAATGTTTGAAGAACAAAATAAAATCGACAGCGAATCAATGAAAATATTGAAAGAACAGGGCAAACAAGCCTTTCAGGAATATCTTACAGAATATCTCAATGGCTTTGCAGCAGAAACTTTCGATGCATGGCTCAAAATGAGAGACGAATTGTGGTACACATTAATCAGAGGATTGTAATCGAACATTTGGCGTTATATCTCGTTAGTCTGACGTCTTCGCCAAAAAAATTATTGGATTAATCGCTCTTTAAAAGCAATATTTTCAGATACAAAAATTAATAAGCAGACATTTTAAACCTAACAGGTTTCGGAAACCTGTTAGGTTTGATGATGCGTGTTGTCCCGTCTGGGACAGAATATCGGCGGCAATTATTTTTCTACCGACATTTTGTCCCTGACGGGACATTTTTATTTACAATTATTTTGTTTGGTTTAATGATTTTGGAAAAATATTTTAAAATATTTGCAGGGTTTTAAACAACACAAGTAAAAAACCCTGCAATTTTTTACAACTGTTTTATCAGCAAGTTATTAATAATCAATCTATTGTTTGCTTTTTAATGAGCGATTATTCAACGTTTAGTTGTTCATTATCAATTCAATTTTATGTGGCTGCATAATATAAATTTTGCGGGAAAAACACACAAAATCAACGAGTGAAATCGTCAATGGTAAATTTAAAAATCATAAATCATTTTCAGAATCTCAAATGTTTTATTGAGCGTCCCGAACGTCTGAGCAGTTTAAGCGCTTCGGTTCCTATTTTCACATGATTTTCGACAAACTGTTCCGAAACTTTTTTGTCGCTTTCTGCCGTTTTTACACCCGAAGCAATCATCGGCATGTCGGAAGTGAGAAGTAGAGCGCCTGTGCTTATATTGTTTGCAAAACCTGCTGTGAAAATTGTTGCTGTTTCCATATCCACAGCCATGCAGCGCAATCTTATTAAATATTGTTTAAATTCGTCATCGTGTTCCCAGACGCGGCGATTGGTTGTATAAACCGTGCCTGTCCAATAGTCCAAACCGAAATCGCGAATTGTGGTAGAAACGACGCGTTGCAGACTGAATGCCGGCAGCGCAGGAACTTCGGGCGGAAGATAATCGTTAGATGTTCCGTCTCCACGAATTGCCGCTATTGGTAATATCAAATCTCCGAGTTTGTTTTTTTGTTTGAGAGTTCCGCATTTACCCAGAAACAATACTGCTTTTGGTTCTATTGCTGTGAGCAAATCCATTACTATTGCAGCATTAGGACTTCCCATTCCGAAATTTATCATTGTTATTCCGTCTGATGTCGCGCAAGGCATATTAGCATCTTCGTCAATCACGGGCGAATTTGTCCATTCGCAAAAAAGATTGATGTAGGCTTTGAAATTTGTGAGTAGTATGTGGCTTCCAAAATCTTCCAACTTTGCGCCTGTATATCGCGGTAGCCAGTTCTTTACAATATCTTCTTTTGTCTTCATTATCTTACAATTTTACAAATTTATATATTTTTTTTGAATTACGCACAAATTTGTGAAGAAATATGTTAGATTTTTATTGTGCATTCTGCTTAACAATTGAAAATTGATTTTTTTTTAACTGTTTATATTGTAAAATATTATTCATTATTTTACTGTTAATCTGTCAACAATAAACCGTTAAGCCATCAAAGGCGACCGATACGTTTGCAGGTAATTCTTTTTCGATGACCGAATGTAAATCAAGTTGATGCGAAATATGTGTAAGATATGCACGGTTTGGCTTCAATCTATCAATAATTTTAAGCGCTTCGGACAAACAAAAATGCGATAAATGTTTTTGACGCCGCAAAGCATTAATTACAATAATATCCGCATAATACATTTTCTTTAATTCTTTCGGTGCAATTCTGTTTGCATCTGTTACGTAGCAAAAATTATTTATCCTGAAACCCAACACTGGAAGGTGATAATGATATGCTCTTATGGGCGTAATTTTAACATCCGCAACATTAAAACTGTTCTCGTTTATTGTATGAAATTCAAATTCGGGAATTCCCGGATACTTTATTGTATCGAAAGCATAATAAAACATTTTGCGTAAAGATCTCTGCACACGATTTTCAGCATATATATCGACTGCTTTTTGATTTATATAATTCAAAGCACGCACGTCGTCCAAGCCGCCTGTATGGTCAATATGCGAATGAGTAATAAGAATCGCATCCAGATTGTTGACGTTTGATTGCAGCATCTGACTGCGAAAATCAGGTCCGGCATCAATCAAAATCTTTTTACTGTCTTCTGTTTCAATCAAAACGGAAGAACGCAAACGCCTGTCGCGTTCGTCTGTCGATTTGCAAACCTTGCAATTACAACCAATCATTGGTATTCCCTGAGATGTCCCTGTTCCTAAAAATGTTATCTTCATATAAAAAATTTTAATTATACCTTTGTCCGATTTTGTTGATTTAAACGTTTCAGCATTGATATGATTTTATTGAATTTGCAAAGATATAAATTTTTTCGCAAATTTAACAAATTTATGAATAAATGTTAAAATTACTTAAAACTGTAAAGGCGATGTATCATTTAGTCGTATATTTGCATCTATATAATACAGAACTAATAATATTTTAGAAATGAAAAGTATTTCAAAGATGAAGAAAAAGAAGTTTTTTTGGGGATTTGACGATTTTTTTGGTTATAGAAATAGAAAAAATAAATTTCCTTTTTTGGTTGACATGAGTGTCGCTGCATGGCGAAATATCTCGCGTTCTATCGTTTCTTTTACCGAAATGACACTTGGTTCAACTCTCAATTCATTGATTCGTTTTGAAATTTCGCATCCTTATTCTAAAGAAACTCAACGCCGCAAAGAGGAATTTCCATTTGCCGTTGACATGCAGGAAATGTGGAAAAAACTAATGAAATCGATGAACAATATGAAGGTTTTGCAAAAACTTCCTAAAAGTCAATTGTCAACTGGCGATTCGAAAGTTTAATGTTAGCATTTGCATTCGAAACCGTTAATCCCATTAGCCGTATGCTTGTTCGTTCGGTTTTGATATTCGAAAGCATTTCTTTTGCATTAGTCAAAATCGAATGAAAATCAACGATGTAATCATCAAATGTTTTACTCCGAGAAATTTGGTCGAAATCGTGAAATTTTATTTTCAACGTTAATGTTTTACCTGCAAAATTCGATTCTTTTAATCGCTCGTCAAGTTCTTTTGCAATATGGTAAAGTTCGGTTATACGCTCGAACTTCGTTGTTATATTCTTCGCAAAAGTACGTTCGGTTCCCACTGATTTTCGTTCGTAAAAAGGCGTAACTTCGCGTTCGTCTATTCCTCTGCATATATTATAGTAAAATTCGCCGGCTTTGCCAAATAACCGTTTAAGCGTAAATACCGACAGTTTTTTCAAATCCAAACCTGTATGAATACCGAATTTGTGCATTCGTTCGGATGTTGATTTTCCTACTCCGTAAAATTGTTCGACTGGAAGTTTGTTCAATATTTTTTCGGCTTCATCGGGAAGTATTACCCTTAGTCCGTCAGGTTTGTTCATATCAGAAGCCAGTTTTGCCAAAAACATATTGTACGAAACGCCCGCCGATGCTGTAAGTTGAGTGGTTTCAAAAATACGTTTACGAATATCTTTCGCTATAAGTGTTGCCGATTTTATTCCTTTAAGATTGGATGTAACATCGAGGAATGCTTCGTCGATGGAAAAAGGCTCAATCAAGTCGGTATATTCGCTCAATATTGATTTTATTTGATTTGAAACCTTTTTGTATTCGGCAAAGTCAGAATGTACAAATATCAAATCGGGACAAAGCCGTTTTGCAACAACGCTCGACATTGCAGAACGCACTCCGAATTTACGAGCTTCGTAACTTGCTGTCGATACAACGCCCCGTTCCGATTCGCCGCCGACAGCAACAGGTTTGCCACGCAATTCGGGATTGTTGCGTTGCTCGATGGCGGCAAAAAAAGCATCCATATCAATATGAATTATTTTGCGCATATTTCATGATATAAAAGCCAAAGATAAAAATAATTTACCGTTTTTTACGAATTATTTTTAAAAATATTTTCGTTTAGATTTGGGTTATTTGAAATAATTATTATAATTTTGCACTGTTAATTTTATTTAGAAAAAACATGTAGGAAAAAGCGTAAAAATTGTGCAGAATTAGCACAAAGTCAATATATAGAATAGCGATTTTGCTATGCATTCTTGCTTCTGAAACTTAGGAAATTTCAAAGTATTACAAGGATAAGTAGTGAGCACTCGTAGAAATGCGGGCTTACTTATTTGTAATACAGGTATCCTAAGACCTCAGAAGCGGATGTAAGTCCGCTTTTTATTTGTATGAATTGGATAGAAAAAAGGAGTACGCCGAAAATCCTGTAAAGAGTAGGCAATAATTTAATTTTTGTATTTTTATGAGTACACAATTATTAAACGACTTTATAATAAAGTCAGTGAACAATCTTCAATTTTCGGGGGATTATCCGGAACGCGAAGAAATCCGTTGCGACGGAAAGTGCAGCGACGGAAGTTGCAGTGGAGATTGTCGCGGTTCTTGTTCAGGAACGGCGGCTCGTTAAAACGGAGAGTTGCCTATTGCCTTATGGTTATAGGTAACTTTTTATTTTGTTTTTATTTATGCAAACTTATAGATATGAATAATCCTGCTGTAAAAAAATTCAACCTTTCAATTATTTTGACTCATCAATGCAATTTAAGATGCTATTATTGTTATGAATCAATTAAAAACAATCAAGCAATAAGCATAGATGTTGCAAAGAACATTATATGCAAATATCTTAACAGTGAAGAATATGATGAAGTTGAAATCGACTTTTTTGGCGGTGAACCATTTTTAGAATTTCAAAAAATAAAAGAAATTTGTGAATGGGTTTGGTCGCAACAATGGAAAAATAATTTTTTATTTTTTACTACAACCAATGGTACTTTGGTTCACGGTAAAATTAAAGAATGGTTACGGCGCTACAAAAACAGATTTTGGGTAAGCGTTAGTTTGGACGGCGAAAGGCAAAGTCATAATATTAACCGAAATAATTCATTTGATTTCATTGATATTTCTTTTTTTTATGAATGTTGGCCATCTCAAACTGTAAAAATGACAATATCAAAAGAAACAGTTAATAATCTGTATAATAACATTACTTATCTACATTCTTTGGGATTTAAGATAACAGGAACAAATTTTGCGGAAGGATTTGACTGGGAAGACACAAAATTCAAAAAAGTTGTATTTGAACAATTAGAAAAATTGTGCAAATATTATATTGATAATCCTGATATTGAACCCGTTCCGTTAATCAATATGTCGATATTTAAGTGTGAAAAAGAAAAACGCAAAACAAAAATTTGCGGTTGCGGAGAACTGATGGCTGCTTATGAACCTGATGGTAGAAAATATCCTTGTACTTTTTTTACCCCAATGACTTTTAATAAAGAGCAATTATCGTTTGTTGACAAAATTGACTGGTCTGATGCAGAAAATTTTATAGATGAGGATTGTTTTAATAGTTGTTATTTAGAACCTGTTTGTAACTGTTGCTATGGTGCAAATTTATTACGAAATGGCAAAATAAATATCAGAGATAAAAGCAAATGCGAGTTAATGAAAGTCCGTGCTGTCTTTTCTGCGGCTCTTGCGGCACACAAGCTGATACAAAATCCCGTTGATAATTACGAGAAATCTTTAACTGCGAAAGCAATTCAAAAAATAAACATCTTATACAATACATTATGAAATTTCAAATTCGAAATACTGTAGCAAACGACATTGCGGTTTATAAAAAATGTATTGAAAATAATGAATTTAGATGGAATCTTTATGGAAATAATGTTGTTAAGATAGAAGAGTGTATTTTGTATAAAGGAACACACAAAAAGTTTATAGTTTCAAAAACAGATAACGACACAATAGAAGATGTGGGATTTTGTGATTTTTATTTTAACAAGGAAATAGAAGAATATATTTATTCGGGTGGAGTTTTAGCAAAGTTTTTCAATAGCGGAATAGGAGTATACGCCAATATTGCTGTTTTATCATATATGTTCACTGTTGATTCTAATATTGTTATTAAAGTTTATATTTATAAATATAATCAGCGTTCACTGAAAATGGCTCTTGCAATTGGTTTTCAATTTCATAGTGAAACAGATGATGAAAATATTCTAAAACTCAGTGTAAATCAATTTGATAATCAATTTGTAAATAAAATCCTTAAACGAATAGAAATATCTATTATGCAGTCGTAAATTTTAAAATCAAAATTTATAACATCTCTCTTTCGGTGTAATATCTTTCGTTATTACGAATGAATAGAATGTGAAAAGTACGTCATTGCTAACGTCAGCAAAGCAATCAAGACTTACGATTAATAACTTATAACTAGTCTCTCCTTAAAAAGCATTGAAATCATTTATTATAAACAAGTTATAAATGCAAATTGCCGAATAAAAATACCGTGTTTTACATACATACAGGCTAAAAGTCGGCAAAACATGAACAGTTTTTTCTTTCTTTGTATTCGTCATTGCGAACTGCGAAGCAGGAAGCAAAGGCTCACCAGCAAAACGCTGTGTCTATGCATAAATATTAGATAGCCGAAAGAGGAAGAAATTTATATCAGTAACTCCTCTAATAGCAGTTCTGAAAGATTTGATTTTAGCATTGAAAC
>JAISYZ010000218.1 GCA_031269545.1 Prevotellaceae bacterium | reverse complement strand
GATTGTGTCCACCGTCTTTATCGACATTTTGTAATCAAGAAATTCCGTACCGAAACTGTTGTCGTCGGCATGTTCGAGCAGGCTTGCCGGATATTTCCCGTCCAGAGCCTCGTATGCCTGACTGTCGGCGTAGATTATCACGTTTTTGTCGGCGAGTTTGCAGCACAGTTTCGGAAGGTCGGCTAATCGATAGGCGTGTATCACCAGCGTATCGAGGGCGTTGCATACGCTCACACGACGTGTTTTGGCGTTGAAGATTATTGCTGCGCCTTTAGTTAGATCACCGTCGCGGTCGAAATAGGTGTGACATATTCCCGCTCCGGTTTCGATGACCGGAATACGTGAGTTTTCACGTACATAATTGATTAACGACGAACTGCCTCGCGGTATTATCAAATCGACATAATCCTTTGCGCCGAGCAGTTTGGCGGTTGCCGAGCGGTCGGAAGGCAGCAATGTTACGATGTCGGGATTAACTCCAAACCTTGCGAGCGTCATACGTATCAGTTCGACAATCGCCATGTTCGAAAAATGAGCGTCGCTGCCGCCTTTCAGTATCACAGCGTTATTGCTCTTGAAACACAGTCCGAACACATCGAAAGTTACGTTCGGACGAGCTTCGTATATCACTCCGATAACCCCTAACGGCACTCTTACTTTCTTTATTTTCATACCGTTGGGACGCACCGTCTCGCTCATTACCACTCCGACGGGCGAACGTGATACCGCCACATTTCGCATGTCGGCAGCAATAGCAAAGATACGTTCTTTTGTAAGCGCCAACCTGTCGAACATCGGGTTTGAGGCGTCCATACGTTCCAAATCCTTACGGTTAGCATCCAGAATTGCTTCGTAGTACCGTTCCGTTTCATTGGCGATTTTCAGCATTACGCCGTTAATCACTGTTTCATCTAAGGTGCTGAGTTCTCGACTCGCAATCACCGATTTTTTAAAAACATCCATATTAATCTAATTTTACTTCAATATTTTTTTGCTTTGTTTACTTTCAAAATATTCTGAAACCTCCACCGAGACCTCAAACAAATAACATTCATAACTCTTAACTAATCCACAAACTCTTAACTCTTAGTTCTTAACTCTTAACTAATCAAGGTACATGTAATCATAATGTATCAGCGCTTTTGCGCCCTTTTTACCTGTCGTCTGACGGGCTTTTTCTGACGATAAAGTTACCCTTCCGACCCCGATGCTTTTGCCGGATGGCGCTACAATCTGCACGATATCATCTTTTTCGAAGTTTCCTTCCACCGTTTCGACACCCACCGGTAACAGACTCGTTGCTTTTGCCTGCATCAGGGCATCGTATGCGCCCTGATTGATACGGATCACACCTTTTGCGAACCCGTTGCTGTGCGCTATCCACTTTTTGACGCCCGAAACAGGACGTCGCGAGGGTGTAAACCGTGTACAGACAACATCCGACGAATGATTTAAAGTCAAATCGACAAGAATGTTTTCACGTTTTCCGTTAGCGACAATCACTTCTATACCTTCGTCGGCGACTTTTTGAGCTATCCGGGTTTTGGTGATCATCCCGCCGCGTCCGAAATGCGATTTGTCGGCGCAGATGTAGCTGGAGATGTCAGCGGTTTTCGACTTTATTTCACGTATCACTTCGACATTTTCGGCGCTCGGATTACCGTTGTAAACGCCGTCGATATTGCTGAGAATAATCAGCCCGTCGGCGTTCATCATTGCCGCCACCATGCCCGAGAGTTCGTCGTTATCGGTAAACATCAGTTCGGTAACGGAAATAGTATCGTTTTCGTTCACTATGGGGATGACTTTATTGTTAATCATCACTTCCATACAGTTTTTTTGATTGAGATAATGATTGCGGCTCGAAAGGCTTTCTTTGGTAGTCAGCACCTGTCCGCAGTCGATTTCACGATCTCGTAAAAGCTTATGATACGTGTTGATGAGTTTCACCTGTCCGACAGCGGAAAAGAGCTGACGAGCAGAGACGGGGTCGAGTTTCTGGAACGAAGTCCGTGCGCCGAGTTCTCCGCGTCCCGAAGCCACCGCACCCGAAGAAACGATGATGATTTCGATGCCCGAACGAAACAGTTTCGCGATCTGATCAACCAGCGACGACATTCGTTTATCGTCGAGCGTACCGTCGGCGCAAGTAAGTACGTTACTGCCGATTTTCACTACTATTCGTTTGTATTTCAGTTTTTCTACCGTCGCCATAATTCACTTTGTCGCTAATAAACCATCGATAACAGACTGCGAAAATCCTCCGTTTTCCATTTTATCCAGACCTTTCAACGTAACGCCGCCGGGAGTTGTTACACGGTCGATTTCTGCCTGCGGCGATGTTCCGTTGGCTTCGAGCAGAGCGATAGCGCCCTCTATTGTCCTCATAACTATCTGTAACGAGATGTCTTTATTGAGTCCAAGCGCTTCGCCGCCCCGCATCGCCGCGTCGATATATCGCAATGCGTAAGCTATTCCTGCAGACGAAAGGGCGGTACATGCCGTCATTTCATGTTCGGGGACGTAGAAGATTTCGCCAAGAGCCTCGAAAAGCCTGCGTACCTGTTCGTCATGTCGTGCCGACGTGTTATGTTTGGCGATGAAACTGACGCTCTTACCCAACGAAATGGCGGTGTTCGGGATGATGCGGTAAAGTTCCGTTTCGCCCTTTTCGTCCACCGACAGGTATTGCCTGATTTGCGCAAAGGTAACGCCCGCTGCAATCGAAACAATAGCCTGTTCATTGCGGTTTATCACTTCCGATATTTCGCCCATTACCTTTTCGACAAGCCAGGGTTTGACGGCAACAATTATCAAATCAGCGCCTTTGACCGCTACGGCATTGTCATGCACATGATTTACATCAATGTCCTTGTGGATAAATTTCGCTCTGACATCGGGATGAGGATCGGCCACAACAATATCGTTTGTCGTCAAAATCCCCTGTCTTATACTTCCTTCTACTATTGCGCCTCCTATGTTTCCGGCGCCTATAACTGTAATTTTCATTTTCCTTTGATTAGAATTAGTCTATAAAATCGGGCGCAAAAGTAATAATAATTTCTTACTCAGAATTAACAAATAAACGGATATAATCACGAAAAAGCGCTCCGACAGCAGGCTCTCTGCGAGACAGTCAAAAAATGTTTTACCTTACAATTCGGTCAAACAAAAATTCACACAAACGTATATTTTTTGTAACCGTTTTGTAGTTGCCGTCATTTACCTTTGCAGCGTCAAAACAATGAAAATGATTATGTATAATAAAATAACTTTAAATAATAAATTTTGTAAAAAATGTACAAGAAATTAATTTTTATGATGTGAAGTAATCTGCTATCACAAACGATAGCTAAATATTATAAAATCCCTGTAAACTACGCATTTATGGGGGTTTTATTTTTTGGAAATTATCAATAATAATGCTTGTATATCGAGTTTTTATTGTATATTTGCAGCAGATTTGTGACACAACTTAAATGGCGATAATGTGCAACAAATTTATACTTAAATATACGAATGATGCAGCGGTATAATATGCGTTGTAAAAACAAATTTTTTGCGTTTTGAAATCGGAATAGCCCCGCAAGACGAAAACCGTCTGACACGTAATGACTTGCAAATCATTTGCCGACAGTTCGCCAAATCAATGGGCTTGACTGACAGTCAAAGGAATTTAGAAACACGAGCAACAAAACGCAAAAAAATTTTATTAATGCTCTAAAATGTCAAGGTGTAATCGTCGAGCCTGTACGAAACAAGCAAAACAAAATCTACGGCATTCGTTTCGGATTCGACGGCGAAACATTCAAGGCTTCAATATGTTAGTACAATTGTATTTCAGTACATCAGTACTGAATTTCCTATCCATTTTGAAAATATTTTCACGTTTTGTACGAAGATTACAAGAAATTGTATTATCTTTGCAGCAAAAATAATATGTACTTGATATGATAGTAAAAGAAGGACGCAGAATCCAAATTACAATTCCCGAAAAATTTTCAGAAAAACAAATTGGGAATTTTATGAACATATTTTGTGATGAGTATAGTAAACTCTCTTCAAAAGATATTTTTTATTTTGATTTTACACAAACGGAGTGGATTGCTAATCAAAATCTGTTATTGCTTTCAAGTTTAATAAAATATATATATAAGTCTGGCATTAAATTTAAAATCAAATTGTTTCCGAATAACCTTAACACGATGTCAAAAAGGCAAGCCACTCAAATTTGTCAATTATGGGATGTGTGGAAATTATATTTAATTTTTGATGAAACAAATTTTGATTATTATATTGACGATTTTGAGAACAGCAAGATTTCCTATTTATATCAAAAATTTGGCATCAATAAGAGTTTCGATTTATTTGACCGTTTCAGTGTTATTCCCTTTATTTCTTTAAATTACATAGAAAATCACACTTTTGAAAATACAAATGCTCAACTGAAACCTGTTTATGCACTAAATGAAGTAATAAACAATGAACTATATAATTGTGGATGTGAACACCCTTTCACGAAAAGAACGATAAGCGCCATTATTACACGAGAATTATATGACAATTTTCTCGACCATTTTAATTCAGAAAAATCACTTTTTCATTGTACTCAAAATTGGGCGTTTATGAGTATTGCTCTTAAAAGAAAGCGTAAAGAAGACAATCAATATTTGTTCAAAACTAACTTTGAAGAAGAAGAAATACAAGAGGCACATTCTTTTTTCTGCGACACCCCAAAAGGAAAATATCATAATGAAAACCTAATACAATTTTCATTTATTGATTTTGGTTCGGGCATAGTTGACACACTTTTAAAACAATATAAAGAAGAACATCATATCCTTGATACGGATTTATTTACACAAATAGACGAGAATGATGTGCTAGAATATGCATTCAGGCATAATACCTCTCGAAATCCTATTTTTAAAAAATTTGACAAAGACCAATTTATTACAAGAGGATTGTTTGATTTGGTTGCAATAGTAAAACGATATAAGGGATTGCTGATTGTGAGAAGCAATAAAGGCAAGATTCTCTATAATTTTGCAGAAACTGATATTATCAAAGATGCTGTTTTTACTTTTGATAAAGACAAAGAGGAATATTTTCCCGGAACTTATATTTCGATATATATACCTGCACTAAAAAACGATAGCGAATTTGATGAATCTGTAATTGATATTCAATGTGATGAGACACCAAAACAATATAAAAAGCCGAAAAATATCAACGTTTTTTCGGAAATATCAGAACTTGATACAGGTAAAAATTACAATCAATTATTTGAAAAATTATTTGAAAAATTAAAATATCATAACGATGGCAATTACCTTACATATATTAGTTTTTGGGGAGTGAATGATGACAATATTATCCATAAAATAATTCTCTTGCTTGCCGGCAATATAGAAATTAACAAGTACAATAGGATTATTATTGTCTATCCGCCGGATAAAAAGATAATTGAAAATATAAATCACAAAATATCTACATTAGATAAAAGTGGCGAGGTTTTAAAGATGAAAATTCATCCAATACCTTGTATTTATTATGATATAGAACAAAATGATGTTTTCTTGGAATGGATAGGCATAACTAACGAATCCGATAAGAAAAAGTTAAATGATTTATTATATGAAGAATATTCATTGGCGAAATCAGATTTGGAAGAACCATATAAGGCAATAGGGAACACAAACAAAGTGGATATACACGGTAATATTTCGGCAACACTACCTACTGCTAAAAACTTGCTTTCTTATTATGAAAACTATCTTTTGCATTATAAAGAGGAATTAAAAAATAGTCCCGAATATGTCAAAAGTATTACCGAAGAGGCAATATATAAATTTGAATGCAAAAAGGAAGACGGACTTTATTTGTGCAATGGCAACTATTATCAAGAAAAGTTTTTGCAACTAACCGATGTATTAAACGACAAAAGATATAGAGATGCTATTTCATTATTTTTACTTGAAAAAATAAGACTTCATATCAACAAAGAGCACAAAGCAGATATAACAGATATTAGAAAAGATGTAAAATTTATAGCAATAACTGCAAGCAGTCACAAAATATTAGATGCTTTGATTCGTAATAATGACGGACAAGAACAAACTCTTATTGATAAAAACAACTGTTTGTGCCTTGATAGTTATTTGAATTTTGAGGATGAAATTCAAAATAAACTAATTTCAGGTAGCAAATATGTGTTAGTGTGCGATGCAATAGCGACAGGAAGATTAACAAAACGCCTTGATGAAATAATCAAAAATAATCAAGCAGAACTGATTGCTGTTGCCGTAATTGCCAATACATTAGATGCAAATTTTGAGGGATATAAGGATTTTGAAAACGAATTTATTAAAGAAGAACGTTTTATTGAATTATTAAAGTATCCGATAAATAAAATTCAACAGAATAACCTTACGACTGAACAAAAAAATAAACAACTAATACGAATAAATCCATATACAAACATTCCGATTACTTTTTCAGATGATGCAACGCTCAAGGAATCCATTTTACTTTCAAACAATGAGTTTTTGGAATGTATAGAGAATGAGGATATAGAAATACGTTTTAAATTATTCAACAATTTAGTACATCCATACTTTTTCAAAACAGCCCAAATACTGCAAAAAGAGTATGACAAAATCCTTAATGGACAATACGAAAAATCCATCGTCAAAAAAATCTTTGATAAAGTCAAAGAAAAAGGCTCTTTGGCAGATTATGTTTTTTATCCTAAAAATTCTGATATAGAATATTTAAAATTAGAAGACAAACAAATTGAGAGTAAAATACTTCAAAAAGGGGGTACTAAATTTTTTGAATTAGAGAGATATAATCCCGGTAATGGTTGGAAATTTCCCCATACAACAGATTATTTCAAAAAAGAAATATTAAACAAAGATGTTCTAATTTTAGATGACGGCAGTTGTTCTGGCGACTCTTTATATCAAATGATTAACGAGTTGTCATATTATTTGCCAAATAAAATCACGGTCATTTCAATCATTGGACGGGTGGAAGACCATAAAAGAGAGTTCTTTTCAAAAATTAAATCTATTCAAGCGAAAGATGATAGAGAAAAAAATGGGATTAAAGATATTGCCGTAAATATATACTTTGGTACTCATTGGCATATTCCAACATTTTATCAGGAAGAAAATCCTTATATGGAGGAAATAGGGTGGCTTGATAAAATTAGTGGGACACTCAATGTTCCCCAAAAAATAAAAACAAATGCAGAAAAAATCCAAAGTGAAATAAAGCCTAAAACAGACAAAGAAATAAAACAGGAAATAGAAGATGGTAAACGAAAAGACATTGATTATCGATTTTTCCCAAAAGACGAGAACAAACAGATACCTAAAAAGGAGATTCTATCTATTAGAAATGAAATAGGAAAAATTGTTGGTTTTCGTTTTTATAAACAAAGTTTTGATTGGTTTGACAAACACATTACTCCAATTACAGAGAAAAATTATGCCGATTTAGAAACTTCCTCGAAAAAACAATTCGAAGAATTATTAATGTGTTTTCTTTACGAGCCTTATCTATACAAAGAACTCACTCGCGTAATGCCTGAAATTAAAAATCCTATTGAACAATTTATCGAAGAAATTATATTCAATGAAGACAATCAAAGGATGAATATGCAATATAAATGGAGAAGACCTGATATTGTACATTTATTTTTTATTGTTTATCAAGATTATAAGATACTAATAAAACAAATAGATTTGGAACGTTTTAAACGGTTGTTAGAATTTATTGATAACAAAATAAATTATCTACTATATAAATTGTTCTACTATTCGCCTATTAATAAGTACAGATACAAAGATATATTTGCAAAAATTAAAACAGAAATTCTTGTTGGATATTTAACCTCTAATAATGCAAACATAGATAAAAATGTAAAGTTATTTAATTATTTTATAGAATCGTTACCAAATGAGGAAAAATCTTTTGAAGAAATACTTAAAGAAATTCACGAAGAATATAAAAGAATCTCAAATATTGAATTTCATAAAGAAAATGTAAACAACAAAATAGAAACTACATTAAATTGTTTGAATGCACTTAAGAATGATAATAGAAATGTATCCGCATACAACATACTTGTGGCAAATTTAGAGAAAATTGTTAAATTTGTTAATAAGATTTTATCTGTTTCTTTATCTGATTATAAACCTTATTTTTCAGAATATTGGGAACTATTTGAAGGTAATGACCCACATTCATTAAGAAATATTCAAAAGAGATTAGCAATTTTTCTTACAACAGACATTTCGAGTATGCGTGTTGACGAAATTTATACAGATATTTCAAAATTACAAAAAAAGTTTTTGACTTCAGAATCTATTCCATATAAGATTTTTCACAAAATTACAATTGAAAATGTTGTAGAAAAATTGCAGCAAGAAAAAAATAACAACGAGAACGACGAGAATATAAAAATTATAAATAATATAGTTTCTACTTCTGCTTATTTTCCCGAATATATATTTGAAAATATTGTGTTGAAAAACATATTTAGAAATCTTGAAAAATATGCAGATAAAAATGAGAAGATTTGTATTGAAATAAATGACAAAGATGGGAAATTTATTGAAATAGTAATAACCAATAAATCCAACGAGCAATCTGCAAATGGTGGGTTGATAGGGACACAGAGACTCGGAGAGTTAAATGACTGTCCAGATAATTTGTTCGAGTATTTTGTAGAAAAAGACGAGAATATGATATACAAACAAGTAATAACATTAAAAAAAATATAATTTATGAATACGAAAGAAGTAAATATACTGTTTTGGGATGACGAAACTAATTTTAATTTAGAACGTACACAGTCAAATTTAGGCATATTTGATAAGAAAAGTAGTGTCTATAAAAGCATTAATAGATTTTGGGAAAGTGCAGATGTTAATACTGCATTAAAAAATATAGCAGACGGTGAATCTATATTCGTTTTATGTCATATTCACATTAATGGACTCAAAGGATACGAAAAATTTAAACTTGTATTAAAGCAATATCCTAATATAAGAAACAATTTCTTTTATGTATCTTCTAATCGTGAAGCGCACAAACAATTTTATGAAGAAACAGGAGAGAATGAGCGTATTTTCACATACAGTTCAGCAACGGAAGAAATCGAGAAAAAGCAAAAAATACTTACTAAGCAAGAATTATTAAATAACGATTCCCAAATAGATTTAGACAATACTTCTACTAATCAACATTTTGACTACGCTATTATTACGGCATTATATGAAAATGAATTTGAAGCAGTTGAAAAATTATTTGATTTGGAAAAAGAAATAAACACAGATACTTATCCCTATAGAGTTCTAAAATTAAAAGAATCCGACAAAAGAGTTGTTGCTTGCTTTTCCACAAAAACAGGAATGGTGGAAGCGTCAATAATCGCTACTGAAATGATACACAAATTTACCCCAAAATATATTTTAATGCCGGGAGTTTGTGGCGGCTCTGAAAAAACAAAATTCGGAAGCGTAATAATTGCCGAAAAAGTATTTTTGTTTCAAAAAGGCAAACTGTCAGATTTAAAAGAAGAAATAGAGAGTGGAAAACAATTATATTATGAAGGAAAGGATTTTGATAAAACCAAAGTACAAGATTCACAAGGCAACAACATTGATGTTATAATTGAGAAATTTGAGGGAGAG
The DNA here is from genome assembly GCA_031269545.1 of Prevotellaceae bacterium. Lineage (GTDB taxonomy): Bacteria > Bacteroidota > Bacteroidia > Bacteroidales > UBA932 > JAIRKV01. The sequence continues at coordinate 5,085 of JAISYZ010000218.1, read as the reverse complement.
TTAGAGAATATAGATATTGACACGAATTTAGTTTCAAAATTAAAACCTAAATTGAAAGAAATTGAAACGAAGATCAATGAACCATACGCAGAAAACGAGAAAATTGAAGTACAATTAAAGCCTATGGCTTGCAGTATTATGGTTATCAACAAGGAAGATTATTTTAATAAAAATATTCTCCCAAAAGACCGCGATACCAAAGCCGTAGAAATGGAAAGTTATGGTGTTGCTAGAGCCGCAAAAATTGCAAACGGGGGAAAAACAAAATGGCTGATTTTTAAGTCCGTTATGGACAAAACCCAATTAAAAAATGATGACTATAAAGCAAAAGCAGCATACACGAGTGCACAGTTTTTAAAACATTTGCTTGAAATGGACATCATTTGAGCAGTTGTTAGATAATATATTTCCTGTTTTTTACGCAAAAAACAGAAAAATATATAAAAACCACTATTATATGAAAATAATTGATACAATAGAAGATAAGATTAAGAAAATCCCCGCGGGCCCCGCGGGACAGATTTTCGCCTATACCGATTTCGATATTCAGGTAGAGAAAAAAATATTGTTGTCAAGACACTGAACAATCTTGTAGCAATGGGGAAAATCGCCAAAATGTCGAAGGGGAAGTTCTACAAGCCCGAAACGAGCAATTTTGGCGCGTTGTTGCCGTCCAAATATCAGGTAGTGAAAGATTTTATCGAAAAGGACGGTAAGTTAATCGACTATATGACAGGCTATTCCGTCTATAACGAGTTGCTACTCACAACGCAAATTGCAAGTGTCATTCAGATTGGTACAAACAAATATAGGCGACCGATGAAACGAGGCAACTATCGGATTTCGTTTGTCTTGCAGCCGAATGTGATTACATGAGCAAATTATCGGCTGTTGCAAATTCTTGATGTAGTGCGATTTGTGCGCGATATTCCCGCTACAACCGCTGACGAGGTTTGCAGACGACTGATTCAGATTTTCAAAGAACTGTCGCCCGACGAACAGGCAAAAATCGCAAAGTTAGCGTTAAAATATACCGATTATGTACGTGCGCTGTGCGGCGCAATTTTGGCTCTCAACGGCGCCGACGATTCGTTGCTTGCTCTGCTTGACAAGTCGCTCAACGGCGTAACTACTTACAGATTAGAAATTTCGGAAAGTATTTTGCCGACAAAAGAGAAATGGAGGATAATATGAACGATTCAAACGATAAAGTTGGCAATCAATTGAAAATAAAGTATATTTGCATCAATAAATCATATATTTATATCAGAATTTCATAACATAGCAAGCGGCAATTATCCGTCGAGATGGCGCAGGCAAAGGCGGAAAATGGGTAGTAATAAAGTTTGATTGATGTATGTATTATTTGCAACGCATTTGCGACACGGCATATATAAATCATTGATATTAAATGCAGTTTATTTATGAAGATGAAAGATAATGGGTGGATGTCCGGAATAAATATTTCCTACAATCATAGAATAATACATTTAGTTAAATTATTCAGACCCTTGTCGTAATAAATTACGATGAGGGTTTTGTGTTTTCATTCGTTGTATCATTACAGGTTTTGACTGGACAGACCGGGAACAAATTCTGATTAAAATTAACAACATTCTCATCTTCGCATTTTTCGAGTAGTTCGTTAACAGACATGTTAAGAACAGGATGTATCAGATTCGGAGCAATTTCGGATAGAGGCAACAGAGTAAACCGGCGTTTATGCAGTAATGGATGCGGGATTGTCAAATCGATGGAATTTAGCGTTATATTGTCGTAAAAAAGGATGTCGATATCCAGATTTCGGGACAAATATCCGCCTTTTGTGTGTATTCTGCCGGTTTCGGCTTCGATGGTTTTGATTGTTTGGAGTATTTCATTGGGTGTCAATGAAGTTTCGTACATCAGAACCTGATTCAGAAAAGTATTTTCCGAAACAAACCCCCAGGGTTCCGATTCATAGACAGACGATTCCGTAAGCAAGTCGCCGATCGACCGGCACAGACATTGTTTCGCATTATCAAGATACGATTTTTTGTCGCCAAGATTGCTTCCGGTAAGCAGATAAACGGTTGATTTCATTGTCGTTATTTTGAGAAAGACATTGAGCCGGAGTTCATTCCCATATCAATACCCTTTATTCTTTTATACAAATCCACGGCGTAGTTATCGGTCATTCCCGAAATATAGTCGATAACTCCAAGCGCCTTCATATAAGGCGATTCAGTGTCGAACAGAAACTGTCGGGGAATCAGTTTCACGGCTTTATCTTCCATTTTACTTCGTTGATATTCGGATTTAAGTACCGGAGGAATAAAGTGTTTCAGAAGTTCGCGCATAACGTTGTACCCGGCGTTTTCGATTTCTACAACCGAACGATGATTGTAGATATTTTCGACAGAAAATTTTCCGATATACGACAAAGCGGCATTATTCTTCTTAATCAAATCATAAATAGCAATATCCAAAGTTCCGGACAGTATTTTACAAAAATTTTCCTTAAACAATTCTCCTGCGCGGTAAATCAGGTAACTTATCGATTTTGCACGCAGATACGAGATTTGCGAATTTTTATCTTCGATAGCGGTCAATCTGTCTTCAATCTTTTTGATTTTATCGTTTTCCGTCTCTTTCAACAGTTGCAAAAACACGTCCACACATTCGTTATGTTCGATAATACGCAGACGATGAGCATCTTCCATGTCGATTATATTGTAACAGATATCGTCGGCGGCTTCAACAAGCCACACAAAAGGATGACGGTAATATACATCTGCGTGATTTTCCGGCGATTGTGCTACTGCTGTCGAATCCGCTTTCATCTCCGTTTCAGCGACGATTTCCAGAAAAGCGTTTCTATCAGCCTGTAAATAACCGAATTTCTTGCGATGAATTATCTTTTTATCAATAGCTGTTGATGCGCAGGGATATTTCATTATTGCAGCTAAAGTTGAATAAGTCAGACCCAATCCACCTGATTCTTTACCCGATTGCTTGGCTGTCAGACAGCGGATAGCGTTTGCATTACCCTCAAAATTCGTCAAATCCGCCCAGTGAGCATCGGAAAAATTGCTTTTAAACGCCGTATCCCGCTCTTTTTCCCTGAAATACTCGGCGATAGCGTCTTCGCCCGAATGTCCGAATGATGGATTTCCAATATCGTGACATAAACATGCAGAGGCAATTACATCCTGTAAATCATGCAGATAAAACTCCCTGCTTTGCGAAGTCAGATCAGCCTGATATTTCGACGCAATGTATTCGCCGGTAATAGCTCCCAACGAACGCCCGACAGAGGCAACTTCCAGCGAATGAGTCAGTCTGTTGTGTACAAAGATACTGCCCGGCAAGGGAAAAACCTGAGTTTTGTTTTGCAGTCTCCGGAACGCAGACGAAAATATAATACGGTCATAATCGCGTCGATATATTGAACGCGAATGTTCCTGTTCAGTATTTTGTCCGGTTCTTTTGCTCGAATATATCCTGTTTAAATCCATATTAACTGCTGATATTATGTGTATTATAATGTTTCCAACGCTTTGTTCAACAATATGGCAAGTTCGTCGAACGAGATTTCTCTTATTTCCGAATTGCCTATGCCTCGGTTCAAAACAAAATGAATGGAATCGCTTTCCCGTTTTTTGTCTTTACCAATCGCTTCCAGCAAGTTAGCCAACGATATATCTGTAGTCACGGGTAAACCTGTTTTTTGCAGGACATTCTTTATCCGCATAAAATCTTCGTTAGTAATAAGATTCAACTGTTCCGAAATTTTTGCGGCAATCACTAATCCGACGCTCACAGCCTCTCCGTGCAACAATGCATTATTCGAGTGTTTTTCAATAGCATGCCCGAAAGTATGTCCCAGATTCAACTTTTTTCGTTCGCCCGATTCTTTTTCATCGGCTTCGACAATGTTGGCTTTTATTCCAACACTTTTATTCACAATAGTATAAATCATGTCCCTGTCGTGATTCAGGATAGCGTTGATATTGTTTTCGATGTATGAAAAGAAATCGCCGTCAACAATCAAACCGCACTTAATAACCTCTGCCATACCGGCTTTGAACTCTCTATCCGGCAGTGTTTTCAGTGTTCTCGGGTCGCACAGGACAAAATCAGGCTGATTGAAGACGCCAATCATATTTTTATATCCGTCACAGTTTACGCCGTTTTTGCCACCAACGCTTGCATCGACCTGAGCCATAAGAGTTGTAGGCACAAAACCGAATCGTACGCCACGCATATAAATCGAAGCGATAAAACCGGTCATATCGCACACAATACCACCGCCAAAGCCCACAACGACGCTTTTCCGGTCGGCTCCGGCAGCGATCAGTTGCCTGACCGTGTTGAGAACAGTGTTCAGACTTTTGTTTGTTTCACCCGCAGGCATTGTTATTACTTTCGAATTTTTCGGGAAATAGTCTGAATACAAGTCGGATATATCCGGATTTGTCAGAATAAAAACTTTCGCCGAGTTAAAATAGTTCGACAGATTTTCGATGTTTTCTCCAATCAAAATTGAAGATTCGCGACCGTCAAGAAGTTTTAAAATCATTTCGTTATACAAAATACAATTTAATATTGAGGCACAAAAGTAGTAAAAAATTGAGAAACTAAAATTGCGTATTACCGACATGTGTCAATGGCGTGTGGGTCGCAACTTTTTGAACCCGCTGTACGAAGACCATAAAGCATCCTGCAATGTCTATTTCGACCGCAGAACAGGCTGTTACCGGTTTAAAGACTTTGGTAATGATTCATACAGTGGAGATTGCTTTTCTTTTGTGGGATATTTGAAAGGGTTAAATTGCAATAGCACAAACGATTTCGTAGAAATACTCAAAACTATTAATCGGGACTTGTTGCTCGGTTTGGACGACGGTAACTGCAATGATTTTTACGCCGTTCCTGTTTTGCCAAAACCCTCTTAGAAACCCGAATTACCTCAAAAACCTGAATACCCCGAACACCCTGAAACCCTAAAAAAGATAAGACCCTATTCCGTTATCCAACAACCGTTTTCCGCAAAAGAGACGGCATTTTGGCAACAGTACGGCATCACAGTCGAAGTCTTGAAAA
>JAISYZ010000090.1 GCA_031269545.1 Prevotellaceae bacterium | reverse complement strand
TTCTGGGCAGGCGCAGCTTATCGCTACGATGTAGCGTTGGCGTTTATGGCAGGCTTTGAGTTTAACCTGTTTCGCGTAGGATATGCTTACGATCATTACATCAAATCGTCAGCCGATTTAGGCGGCACGCACGAAATCATGCTATCGGTTAAATTACCTCACAAAAAATAATAATTTGTGATTTGATTGTAAAAGAAGAGGCTTTTTGAGCCTCTTTTTTTTGTGCGTTGCAGTGAAAAAACTAGTCGTAAGTCATTTTCTCCTGACTTCGACACTAAAATTCGCTACACATTATAACGTGCTGTATTACATTGTTTTATAATATATACTTTGCAATATGTTTGTACGAAAAAAACCAAACAGGTCAGGTATCATTAGTGTTGTTGTTGCGAAGAAATGCGGTAAAGTTCATTATTTGAAGACAATCGGTCTTAGTTGCGATGCAAATGAAATCGAAGAATTGTATTTGCAGGGCAAAGAAATGCTCTAAACCGCGAAAAGGGCATAAAACGGCTCGAAAAAGAGTATAAAAGCGGGAAAATAATCAGAGATAAAATCAATGGCATAAAAAATTAGTGTTGATAAGGTTCTGGACATTGCAAAGAGCATAACGACAGTAAAAGTTAAATTACGGGAAAGCAAAGAAACCTTGACAAAAACAATGCTCATCACACCCAAACACAAATCCATTGCTCAAATTTTTAAACCAAAATTTTTTGAAAAACCTGTAGGGTGTCGTATTGTCGAAGTCAGGAGATTTTGAATAAACAATTTTGGGGTAATCATTTATGGGGCAGAGGTTATTTTGTTGCAATATCAGGTAATATAACAAAAGAAGTTATCATTGAATATATAAAGAATCAGGAAGACGATACACAAAAAGGAGAAGATTTTATTATTAGAGATACGTAGCCTTTAGGCGATAATCAACCTTTTACTTTCAGGTGAATAGATTTAACTATCGCACTTGGAAATTAAGATTATTGTCTAATTGACAGGATTACCAACTTTTCCCATGAACAATATTGTTCCTGTCGAATTTTCTCTTATTGTAAATAAAAACGGTCGGTCGGCTCTGAAAGTTACTTTTTGAGGTTGCGGTGGTACAGAAGTAGCCATACCGCCAACAGCCGTTACCGCTGCGGCTTCCGTTCCTTTTTCGTTTACATCAATATATGCTTTTTGCAATACTTTAGAAATTTTAAGAGAAATATCCGAAATTCCTGAAAAATCGGCATAATCACTGAACGCCAGTTCCATTCCCATTAATTTTAAAACATCATTTAATGTTTCTTTATATTCTATTTTAAATTTTGGTATAAACAAATCAACATCGCAAATATTATTAAAACCGGTTTGGATACAGTTCTCAAAATAATCAGGTTGAGTGAGTTGATTTAACATTTCATCAAACGAAACATCCTGATAGGGAAGAGCAAATACCATAGAAAACGCTCCATTTCCATAATCCAATGCTGTGAGCGACAAATGTTCATCTCCATAATAGCCTAAAGTGTGATTTTGAAACATCATATCTGCCATAACAGTTGTACCATCTTCTTTATAAAATGATTGCTTTTGAGTTTGGTTTGCATCAAATTTATTGCTCCATATTCCTTTGAAATATAAAGCATTAAGTAAATACATCACTTCACCTGGAGATATTTCTTTTATAATCTCTTTAATTAAATTGTTTGTATTGTCGGCGCACCATTTGTTGATAGTCGTAACAGCATCGGGAGAAAAAAAGTCCAGTTCGCGGGCTTCAGCATTGTACCATGTTTTATTAACATCATAGAACGCCTGTTTTACGGGAAATCCTTTGTGTGTCCAAATAGAATTGGCAATAGCAAGTTGCGTATTCGGGTCGGTTTTAAGCAAAGCGTCGTTTAATTTTTTGAAATATGCATTTACTTCTTCTTTGGGATAATTTCCGAGTCCCAGAGTTTCCTGAATCTCTTGTTTGGTTTCGGTTTCTGCGCCGTTCCAAACCATTGCCAAAGCCATACTTAAACTAAACGGCGAAACAATTATGTTTTCCTTGTTTTCGATTTTGTCATACAGCGTTGCAAAAAAATCAACTGAAAAATTGTTATTTTCTGCTTTCATCAATACTTCGTTAGAAGTCAGTTGTATTTTTATCGGTTCGCTCTTAATGAACGGATCATCAGTCATTTTACTGTCGCAAGATGCAACGAACAAGCAAAAAGTGATAACTAAAATATTGTCAATATATTTTTTCATAATTTTTTGTTTTTGATAATTTAAAATTTACAGTGCAAAAATAATCAAAAAATCATTTATACAAACATTTTACCTGTTTTTTAACGGTAAAATATTGCAATATATTTTTTTCATTTTTAATTTCACATTTTTACGCCGGGCAAAGTATAGATGATATTTTCAGATTATTTTATACATTTTTCAAAATCAGTTGCCCGATAAAGATAAGAATGATAAGCATAACGCACCATCGAATGAAATTTCCGCCGAAACGTATGGTTGTTTTTGTTCCTGCAATTGCGCCCAATACATTTCCTGTGCTGTAAATCAAACCGACTTCCCAATTTATTTGTCCATGAAAGGCAAAAACCGCTAATGCCACAGGCGTATATAACATTACTGCAAACTGTTTGACAGCATTAGCTTCTACAATATTCAAGCCTGTAAGCATCACCGATGCGAAAATTAATAAAATGCCAACGCCAACATGAGTAAATCCGCCGTAAAAACCTATTATGAAAAATGCAATCCATTTTATTAATGTAAATCGTTCGGTTTTCTTATTGGGTTGCCCGTTGATAAACGTTTTTGCATCATAAAACATGAAAAAAATCATTACAGCCAAAAATATTGCAAGTATGATTTCAAAAATATGCTGATCTACCAATGCGGCAAATTCTGCTCCAAAAACAGAACCAAACATAACAGGAATACCGATTTTAAATGCTTTACGGAAATTGAGCAGTCCTTTTTTTCTGAACATTAATGATGATGTTGTGAATTGTAATAATACTCCCACACGGCTTGTAGCGTTTGCAACGCCAACAGGCATTCCCATCGCCATAAAAAGCATGTAGGTAATTGCTGTTGCGCTGCCTGCAACAGTATTCACGAAGCCTACAACAAAACCCACAAAGGTCAGTATTGCGAGCATTGGCAACGAAAAAATATCGGCATTTTGCAAATATATAGTTATATTTTCGAATATCATACGATTTAAAAATTACAATTTTATACAAATTTACATAATTATTTTGAATAGTTTGCAGAAAAATAAAAACAGTTGCATTTGTCGTGCAACTGTTTCTGCCGCTCCCCCTCAAGGACTTGAACCTTGGACCCCATGATTAACAGTCATGTGCTCTAACCAACTGAGCTAAGGAGGAATTTTTGTACCGATTTCATCAAAACGGAGTGCAAAAGTATATAAATAATTTAAATCCACAAAAAAAATTTTTATTTTAAAAAAAGTTTTTTATAACACATTTATAATTAAATATTTAAAATATATTATTTTTAAAATGCTGAACCATTTTATATTATTTACTAATTTTGGCGATAATTTTTTACAACAAAAACAAAAAATGAATAAGATTCTTGGAATAGGAAATGCTCTTGTTGATATTTTGGCAATATTCAAAAATGATATGATGTTGCAAAAATATAACTTACCGAAAGGAAGCATGACTCACGTTGACGAAGCAACAACCAACAAAATTTTTGACGATATAAAACGTCAAAGTAAATACAACATTGTTGCAGGCGGTTCGGCGGCAAACACTGTAAACGGACTTGGCAAACTCGGTATTAAGACTGCTTTTATCGGAAAAACAGGTAAAGACGAACTCGGTAATTTTTTCATTGACGATATGAAGAAAAACGGAACCGAGCCTAAATTAATAACTGTCGAAAAAACGACAGGAAATTGCAAAGTGTTGATAACTCCCGATGGCGAACGTACTATGTGTACATATCTTGGAGCGGCTATAGACTTGTGCGAAGAAGATCTTTGCGATAAACAGTTTGAAGGTTATGATTATTTGCATATTGAAGGTTATTTGGTGCAAAATCATGGATTAATGAGGCGGGCGCTTGATATTGCAAAACAGCATAGAATAATTATTTCGCTTGACATGTCGAGTTTTAATGTTGTTGCAGAAAATAAGAAATTTATGACTGAAATATTACATAAATATGTTGATATTATTTTTGCAAACGAGGAAGAAGCCAAAGTATTTACAGGCAGAGAATCGAAAGAGGCATTGGACATGCTTGCCGAAATTTGTAAAATTGCAATTGTCAAAATAGGTTCGGCAGGCTCGTATGTGAAACAAGGCAACGAATTTTATAAAATACAACCTGTGCAGGCAAAAGCCATAGATGCCACAGGCGCAGGCGATTTGTACGCTTCTGGATTTTTGTATGGTATGGCTAAAAAACTTCCTATAGAAATATGCGGTGAGATAGGTTCGCTGTGTGCAGGCAATGTTGTAGAAGTTGTAGGTACAAAACTAAGCGACGAAAGATGGAATAATATCAAAAAAAGCATAAATTATTGATGAAATGTAGATTAAAAACAAGAAGTCCACAATTTGCATTGCGGACTTTTTGTTTTGCTTCTGTTCAAACTGCTTCTTATCAGCCTAAATACGATTTCAGTAATTTGCTGCGCGAACTTTGGCGCAAACGGCGAATAGCCTTTTCTTTAATTTGCCGTACGCGTTCGCGTGTTAGATCAAATTTGTCGCCTATTTCTTCAAGTGTCAGTTCGGGCATTCCTATTCCGAAAAAGTATTTTATAATATCGCGTTCGCGTTCTGTTAATGTCGAAAGCGCCCTATCTATTTCGCTTGTAAGCGATTCTCTCAGCAATCCTATGTCTGCATTTGGCGAATCGTTGTTCACCAATACATCTAAAAGACTGTTGTCTTCGCCATCAACAAAAGGAGCATCAACCGATACGTGGCGTCCGGATACGCGCATTGTGTCGGAAACTTTGTCGGTAGGTATTTCGAGAATTTCCGCCAATTCTTCGGTCGATGGATTTCGTTCATTTTCCTGTTCAAATTTAGCAAGAGCCTTATTTATCTTATTCAAAGAACCAACTTGATTTAATGGTAAACGCACAATACGCGACTGCTCTGCCAATGCCTGTAATATTGATTGCCGTATCCACCAAACAGCGTACGAAATAAATTTGAAACCGCGTGTTTCATCAAATTTTTCGGCGGCTTTTATCAATCCCAGATTGCCTTCGTTAATAAGATCGGGAAGGCTTAATCCTTGATTTTGATATTGTTTTGCAACCGAAACGACAAAACGTAAATTTGCTCTTGTAAGTTGCTCCAATGCATCTTGATCGCCTTTACGGATTCGTTGAGCAAGTTCAACTTCCTGTTCAACCGTAATAAGATCTTCGCGTCCTATTTCCTGTAAATATTTATCAAGAGATGCACTTTCGCGATTTGTAATTGATTTTGTAATTTTTAATTGTCTCATTTAATATTATCTGTTTTGTTATTTAATTTGTTATATTTCCAAATGTTTATATTATTTTTTAGCAATTGAGGGTAAGATTGAAAACTTACCCTCAACATCTTACGTATTATGTTTAATATTATTTTAATCTGTCAGTCTTATCGCATAATAATCACGTATTCCGTTTGGATAAATTCCTTCTATCAATACTGCCCCTGTTGCACTGCTAAGTATTTCTTTCAATTCTTCGATAGAACTTACGCTTTTACTGTTTACTTTTTCGATAATAAATCCTTCGCGTATTCCTTTTTCTTTGAATTTACCGCTCTTTGCAAGTTTTTTTACCTGTATTCCATTTCGCAACGATAATTTTCTCAAATCCGAAGCGTTCAATTCTTCCAGAGTTGCTCCCAAAGATTCAAAAAGTTCATCGTTTGATTTCACAATATTTACCGAGCCGTTCTTATTACGTAATATAACGTCAAAATGTTTCACTTTTCCATCATTAATTACAGTTATTTTTACTTTATCGTTTGGTTTATAACGTGCTATCTGTTCCTGCAAGTCGCTTGCGCTGTTTACTTCAACATCATTGACATGAGTTATAATATCGTGTTTTTTGATACCTGCAATTTCGGCAGCGCTTCCGCTTAAAACATCAGCGATAATTACGCCTTTAAATTCGTCGGTTAAAACATCATATTTTTTTGCTGTTTCGGGAGTTAAGTCAGTCATTTCTACGCCAAGCATTGCGCGTTGAACTACTCCGTGTTCTTTCAAGTCGTCAACAACTTTTTTTGCAATTTGCGAAGGCACTGCAAACGAATATCCTGCAAACATTCCTGTCGTTGAGGCTATTGCCGAATTTATTCCTATCAGTTCGCCTCGAGTATTTACCAATGCTCCGCCGCTGTTTCCCATATTTACCGCTGCATCGGTTTGTATAAACGATTGAATGTTCATCCTGTCCGAATTTGAAATAACGCCTAAATTACGGGCTTTTGCACTTACTATTCCCGCTGTTACTGTCGAAGTCAGATTAAAAGGATTGCCGACAGCCAAAACCCATTCGCCGATTTTCACATCGTCCGAATTTCCAAAAGGAATATACGGTAAATCAGTTGCTTCTATTTTGAGTAAGGCAACATCGGTTGCAGGATCTGATCCAATAATTTTTGCTGTGTAAGTTTTTCTGTCATTCAAAGTAATTTCAACTTCGTTGGCTTTTTCTATTACATGATTATTTGTAACTATGTATCCATCTGACGATATAATCACACCTGAACCTGAACCTCTACTTTCGCGCTGCGGATTGGGATTGCGCGGATCGAGACCGTAAGGTTGATTATAATCATAATCGTCTCTTTCAAATGGATCGCCAAAAAGGAAATAATCTAACAGCGATCTGCCTGTCCGTTGATTGTTTTCTACTTTATAAACTGTTTTTACGTGAACCACTGCATGAACTGTCTGTTCTGCTGCATAAGTAAAATCAACAGGCTGTCCTGTTTCACTCAAATTTGCCCATTGCACTTTCGGCGCCTGTGTTTGAACATATTTGATATTTTCCGATTTTTTGTTTACCAGTACCGAAGTAAGTACTGTTGCCGAAACTCCAACTAATGCAGAAACTAATGCTGCTACAAATATAATTTTTTTCATATTTATTATAGTTTTTATTTATTTTTTATTTTGCAAATATCGTAATAATATTGGAAGTATTATTATAAAAATTTGTGAAATAATTATAAAGATGTTTATTTATTAATTTAAAAATAGTTAATTTTGCATTTGGTTTTACATTTTAAAAATTAAAAATATGAAATTTTGCAAATATCAGGCATTAGGTAACGATTTTATTTTAATAGATAATCGTCAAAACACATTCGACTCAAATCCCGAATATGTTTCTTTTTTATGTGATCGTCATTTTGGAATAGGCGCAGATGGATTGATGCTTGTCGAAAATTGTGATGATGCAGATTTTAAAATGCAATTTTTCAATTCGGATGGAAGCGCATCAACAATGTGCGGCAACGGTTCGAGATGCATTGTTGCATTTGCTCATAAACTTGGCATCTTCAACGACGAAGTAATTTTTGTAAGCGGAGCAGGCAAACACTTGGGTAAAGTCTTGTCCAAAAATAAAAATACACTCGAAATAAAAGTAAAAATAACCGATGTAAAACAGATTGTGCGCGGCGATGGATATTATTTCATAAATACAGGAGTTCCTCATTGTGTGATTTTTACGGATAATATTAACGACGTTGACATAAATTCGGAAGGTAAAAAATGGCGACACAGTCCGCTTTTTCCCGAAGGCGCAAATGTGAACTTTGTAGAAATATGCGGCAATAGCAAATTAAAACTTGCAACATTCGAGCGCGGAGTCGAAGGCGAAACTCTTGCCTGCGGCACAGGAGCAACAGCATCGGCAATAGCAGCTTTCGATAAGTTGCAGAACAACATTACAAGTTACAGCATCCAAGCCAAAGGCGGAGAACTGAAAATATCATTCGATGCAGATAAAACACAAAAAGATTCGTTTGTGAATATATGGCTGCAAGGCGCTACAACTTTGGTTTTTGAAGGGATTATATAAAAAACTTATTACTGTACTTTGTGCGGAGTAAAAATATAAGATTAAAACGAAAAAATTAAAATTTCTGGCTTGAACCGTAGATAGATGATTTAATCCATAATATCAACAATTTACAAATTTATACCGTGAGAAGTATAACAAATATTCTCGTCAATAAAGAGCGAAAAATGAAGTTAATAATTTTTCGTTTTCAAAATTTTCCTGACTTCGACACTAAAATTTGCGACACATTATAATATACTGTATTACATTGTTTTATAATATTTGCGACACCGTTTTTGGTGTCGCAATAAAAAAATTATATTCTTTTCAATGGGGCGACTCCTTAATTTATTTGCGAAGATTATCGCTGATACAAAAGATTATACGGAGAAACACGGAAGCTTTTATTAGGTAGTCGCTCCTTATAAAGAAGATAAAATATTTATTAACAATCAATTATTAGTTGAAATTAGATAAAATATTTTTACAAAATCATTAAACCAAACAAAAGAATTGTAAATAAAAATGTCCCGTCAGGGACAAAATGTCGGTAGAAACAGAATAGCCGCCGAGATTTTCGCGCGAAGCATTGTCGCTGACTTGAAACACCGTCGGCAACTCGCGCGACATGCATGTGTCTGCGTTTCTTTCTACCAATATTCTGTCCCTAACGGGACAGCAAGCATCATCAAACCTAACAGGTTTCCGAAACCTGTCAGGTTTAAAATGTCTGTTTATTAATTTTTTGTATCCGTACATTTAACTTTTTAAGGAGAGACTAGGTATAATTTTTAAATCGAAAATCTTAAAAATCATATTTCAAACCTATATTCAAGCCGAAGTTAAATGTTTTTTCGGTTCTGAAACTTTGAGGCTGGCGATCGTCGCTTATGTAATATACTGTGTTTGGTTCGACATAGATTCCTATATTTTTTACAAAGTTGTACGATATTCCCAAACCTGCGTTTGTCGAAAATTGCAAGCCACGCACGCTTCCGCTTTCGGGTTTATAATAAGGTATATCGGACATTTCTATGGTAGATTTTCTGCGAATGTACGAAACTCCTTTTTCGGCGGCAAATTCGCCCGATAGATAAATATTGAAATTATTTTTTTGAAACAGCAAAAATTCAAATCCAACGGGTATTCCGATATAATGAATTTGTTGTTGAATTTTTCGTTCTGCATCGCTAAATTCCGACAAAAAATATGAATATGACAATCCTGTTTTTAAAACTATGCGCTTGCTGAGGTTTTTCTTAATGCGTATGCCTAAATTTAAAGGATGTCTGTGGTTAATATCAGTTTTAGGCTCTTCTGTTTTTAAACTTTCGGGCGCAGCAATTGGCGTTGACGACATGATTGGCGGCAGTCCGTTATAATCGGATTGTATTGAATTATAATTTGACTTGTTATTTGTGAAATCGCTTACTACCGAACTTCTTCCTATATTATTTCCCGATTCAAATGCCATTGTCCATTTATGCCTGTTCATTTCTTTTGCTGTTTCGGTTTCGGATTGATTCCACCATTCATCGTTGGCAGTTTCCTGTTTATTTTCCTGATTGTCTGTTGATTCTATTGTCCGTTTATCTTCCGTTTTTTCTGCAATAACAGTTTTTGGAGATAATTCTTCGACTTTTTCTAATATTATTGCTGTATTGGGGAAATAATTTATTGTTTCGATTTTATCAGCAGACTTATTTATATCGCTGTTTGCATATTGATATTCTGTTTCGGTATTGTATTCATTATTTTGATTATATGATGTTTCTATTGAATTTGTATTTGCAATTATTTTTACAGATTGATTTTGATTTGTATTTGTTATATTGTTGTTTTTCTCAATATTTTTGTTTTGACTGTCAATTGTGGTGGTTTCAGTATTTTTTTCGTGGTGTGCGGTTTGTGTATTTGTATTTGATTTGCTTATGATTTCGTTGTTTGTGTTTGCAGTGTCGGGTTTTATTAAAAGCATGATAATCAGCAAGGCAACGGCAACTCCTGTTGTACCGTAAATATAGAATAATGGAATAATTTTACGGCGGCGTTTTTTCTTAATGCGCTCGCTTATAATTTCCCAATCCGATTGTTGTACTTCGGTTTCGTGATTGTATAATTTATCATGAAATAAAACTTTTAATTTATCATTACTCATATTTATTATTTTTATTTATACATCAATTTTATTTTTTCTTTTAATAAAACTCTTGCTCTGAAATAAGCAGCCCTCGATGCTGAATGTGTAATTCCAAGTCTTTTTGCAATTTCGCTATGCGAATAACCTTCGATTGCATGAAGATTAAAAACACTGCGAAACGATTTCGGCAGTTCTCTTATAAAGAGCATCAATTCTTTAGCTTCCAACTGTTTATATACATCCGATATTGATTCGTCAATAATTTCCATTTCATTATCATCTTCATAACGAATACTTTCGTGCATCACTTTTTTTGATATTCTTAATTTTCCAAGGCAAACATTTACAAACAGTTTACGTATCCATCCTTCAAACGATCCTTTCTGATCGAATTTTTGAATTTTATCAAACAGTCTTACAAATCCATCGTGCATAGCATCTCTGGCTTCATCTTCATCGCACATATATCTTGTGCACACACTCAGCATTTTTGCGGCATAGAGTTCGTACAACTCTCGTTGGGCATTGATATTCTTGTCTATACAGCCTTGTACTAAGTATTGTTCTTTTGTCATATTATTGCAAATGAAAATAAATTTGCATAACCTTCTTTATATATAGATGATTTTTTTCGCCAAAATGATGCACAGTACATCTATTTTTTAAAACAATTTAACCATTCTCCTATTTTTTTCCAGTATTCACGATGAAAATTTTCGCCTTTTTCGCCTGCATATAGCGATAAAAAACTTTGGTTATCAGGATCGTCATGCTTTAATTTTATTTTATAGTCATTTTCGTACAAACCTGTATGTTCGGGATGAAATTGCGTTCCAGCAACATGTTTGTATTGTTGATGAACAAGCGCTTCAATAATTTTCCCATCGGGCGACACTGCGGCAACATCGAGATTTTTACCTGTTTTCTTTACAGCCTGATGATGCGAACTCAAAACGTACGGCTCGTTTTCGCCAATGATTTTTGAAATTGCATTATCGCCCTTCGGTTTGATTTTGTGGAAGCTGTAACCTGTAAGTTCATTATCATAATCGAAATACGAATTATAGTTTTTGTGTTGAGCATCTGGCGTATTCAAAACATCTTCGGCGGTTGCGATATTATACACTTCCATTGGAATATCCTGAATCATTGTGCCGCCTGTGGCGCAATTCATTGTTTGCATTCCAAGACAAAAACCTACAACCGTATAATCGGGATTATTTTCGAGTAAGGCAACATGATTTTCATTTTGATTTCCGCCAAGCAAATGAAATAAAAACGACAATTCAAAAAAATGTCGATAAGGATCGGTAATTCCCGACATTAAATGCGTTTTTTCGTTGAAACATTCTGCTGGAATATCAGGACCGCCGAAGAAAAAAACGCCCTTTGTCTGTTCGAATATTTCTTTGAACAGATTGCTGCAGTCGTTTTGCGTATATATATTTCTTGCCGACAGTTCGCTTTCGCATTTTATCAATTTCATTGTCAAATTGTTTTCGTCGATATATTGTTGACTGCGTTCAAAATCATAATTTTGTTTTACATGATAAACGCCTATCATCCCGAAACTGTCAACATCGGGAAGTATCTTGTTATCAACTAAATATCTGAAAGTTTTTATGTTTGCAACAGTAGGATTTACAATTGCAACAGCAAATTCTGGAAACGCTTTTTCCTGTTTTTCAGCGCTTTTTGGCGACTGCTTACATGATGTAACTGTCGCGATAATTAAAATAAATAATAATATTTTTTTCATTGTTTTTTGATTTTATAATTAAATTTTATTCTTTAGAACCTTCAAATGTAGCAATTTCTTTTCCCATTTGAGAAAAAATGAGTTTATTACCTATAACTGTACAGGCATCCACCCGCGAAAGAACAGAGTTAAACAGTTTTTCAGGATTTTTTGACAGACATCCTTTTTGAGTAGAAATGAGGTTGTCTAATTTAAGAATATCGCCCGAAAGATAATACGAACCGCCGAAGTTGTTGCAACCCGAAAAGCCTGATACTCTTTCATCTTCGCTGAACATAATGTAAGCAGGTGTTGGAAGCGTTTCTATTTCTTCGCCATCAACGCTTTTCAAAATCCATTTTGTATTTTCAAAATTCAAATCCTTTTGACTTTCGCTTTTTACGGCTGTCTGCAAGTTCTCATTAGAACTCAAATTTGAATTTACTTTTTTTTGCGAACTGCAAGCGACTGATATACAAGTCGAAATTGCAATAATGAACCAATACTTTTTCATATTTTTATAATTTTTAATTTTTTATTGATACTTTTGTCAAAATTTTTGTCCAATGATAATAAAACAAGCCGATTTTATATGCAGCAGCAGCAAAGCAGAGCAATGTCCACAAGGCAAACTGCCGGAATATGCGTTTATTGGACGTTCAAATGTAGGAAAATCTTCGCTAATAAACATGCTTACTAACAAAAAAAAATTGGCAAAAGTTTCATCTACTCCCGGTAAAACACGGCTAATCAATCATTTCCTTATAAATAATTCTTGGTATCTTGTAGATTTACCAGGATACGGATATGCAAAAGCATCGAAAAACGACAGAAACAGTTTTTCTAAAATCATAATCGATTATATTGAACGCAGAAAAGAAATGACATTGCTGTTTGTATTAATAGACAGCCGACTCGAACCGCAAAAGATTGATATTGAATTTATAAACATTCTTGGCGAAAGTAATATTCCAGTTGCTCTGATTTTCACTAAAACAGACAAAACAGGTATCGAGAAATTAAAGACTAATATCGAAAAGCATAAAAAACTGCTGTTGGAATCGTGGGAAGGATTGCCGCATATTTTTTATACATCGTCCGAAACAAAAGCAGGCAAAGATGATGTACTCGATTATATTGACAGAATAAATCATTCGCTGTCCTGATTTTTTTGGAAAATCAAAAGAGTTGCTCCTTAAAATAATATAAATTATTTATTAATAAGTAATTATGAATAAATATTAGATGAAAAAATTGCATGATTTTGCGCAATACGAGTTAAAACCAAGCAAATATTTTAAAAATATTATTCCAAAATCATTAAATCAGACAAAATAATTGTAAATAAAAATGTCCCGTCAGGGACAACAAGCCTCATCAAACCTGTCAGGTTTGATGAGGCTTGTTTATTAATTTTTGTGTCTGGAAATCTTGCTTTTTTTTGGGAAAATAAAATTATGAAATAACTTTTTTGTAATGCAGTAAAAAAAACAACTGCCCAAAGTTTGAGCAGTTGTTTTTTGTTTTAGATACTTGGATAATTAATTATATCCGGGATTTTGCTGATCTTTGATTGCGGGATTTGCGTTCATTTCTCCCAAACTTATCGGCAGAATTGCTTTATGGAATGTTCTGTCGATTGTTAAAGCACGTGTTGGAATTACAACATCGCCGCTTTCTATAGAAGCATCATCAAATGTTATGCTTTTATTAAGACGTATCATATCAAAGTAACGCTGACCTTCGGCAAATAATTCTTTACCTTTCTCATTCAAAATCATGTCTAAGGTAATATTGTTTTCATCAGCAGCCACTAAATTTGGCGCACGTTTGCGAATTTCCTGCAAATATTCTGCCGACTTCAGTTTGTCGGGTGATGATTTTGAAAATGCAGCTTCGGCTGCAATCAAATAAATCTCCGATAAACGAATAACTTTTACATTTACAGCAGATGCCGTCGCTTTTCCATCTCCTACGAAAGTAGCGCTTGAACCTGTGCTTGTTTTATTTACTGCTCCGCTGTATTTATAACAGGCGCCTCGTCTGGTTGATGACTTTTCATCATAATCCATAACTCCCCAGCGTACATCGTCAGTATCTTCTCCAAGCACATTGTCAAGGAAGGGTTTACTTGCAATAAACCAGCCCGATGCGGCAGATCCTCCGTGATTTCTCCTGCGCATATAATATCCTAAAGATGCCGTACCCAGGTCAGCCTCGTTGGGATATATTCCAAGTTCAAAGATAGATTCCGAACCATATTGTTTTGTCCATGAATCAACCCATTCCGAATTGCTGTATAATTTGTACAGCGGCGAATTGATTATTTCTTCGGCGGCAGCAAGAGCGGCATCGTAATTTTGCATTTGCAAATAAACTCGTGCCTGAACAGCAAGATTTGTATAATAACTTATAAAACCTTCTCTTTTAGTTTTAGAAAGATAATCTGCATCTTCGGTCAAATCTTTTAATATTTGAGTATAAATTTCTTCTACAGATGCTCTTGTTGGTTGTGCTGTATATTCAAGTTGCTCAAGAGTCAATGGCACGCCATAAGATGCTTTGTCCATGTCGTATGGTTTTCCGTATAAACGAACCAAATCGTAATAAAACATTGCACGTATTGTACGCGCTTCCGCTTTATATTGAAGTAAAAGATTATCAGTATTACCGGCAACAATGAGTTTCTCTATATCAGTAAGCAAAACGTTTGACTGTAAAATACAAAAATATATTTGCAACCAGTATCCTGAATAAGAGTTTGAAGCTGCTGAATGATTGAATGTATATAAGGCATCTAATCCACGTCCCTGACTTGGTACTGTCAGAAAACCGCCTTTTGCCTCTCCGTACATAATAAAGTTTCTGCCATAATAATCGGATGATGTCATTGCCCGCATTATTCCTGTAAGCATAACTCTTGCCTCATCTGTTGTTAATATGGATTGTTTCGTATTACTTATGTCTAACTGATTACTCGGTTTTACATCTAAAAAATCATCACATGATGTTAGAGTAAACACACAAAGTATTGTATATAATAATATCTTTTTCATTGTAGTATATTTTTTATTTATCATAATTTAATTTATTAAAAACTTAATTCAATACCGAAAGTATAAGTTTTGCCTATTGGCATTTCCCATCCTTTTGTATAGTAAGAACTTCCTTCGGGATCAAAAATTTTATATGCAGAAAGAGTTAGCAAATTTGAACCGACAAAATAAACTCTTGTATTTGTAAGCCCTAATTTACTTATAAGATTTTTAGGCAAATTATAACTTAAAGTTATATTTTTTAATCTTACAAAACTGCCGGGATGTTTATGTCGAGAGCTTATCTGCATTGCATCCATCAAGTCATCATCATCAAGCATTGGATACTTTCCATAATCGTTAAAATATGTCCAGCGTCCATCATAAGTATCTTTTGCTCTTGTACGTTCCCAATAATAACCGTCATCGTTTACATCTTTACTGAAACCATCGTACATGTATCCGCCGAATCGGTATATAAAATTAAGATTAAGTGAAATTCCTTTCCACGAAACGCCTGTATTGAATGCTCCCTGTACGGCAGGATGCATGTCGGCAAGAATAATCTGATCGGCCTCCTGATAATTATAAGATGCATTTCTGCCATTACCTAATATATCCGTACCGTTATCGTTATTTGTGTACCAAACGTTTCTGCCGTTCGACTGGTCAACTCCTGCCCATTCAATTCCGTATAATGCCAGTGTTGACTGTCCTTCACGGTATATAAATCTGCATCGAGCATCTCCTCCTGTCGGATCATTCCATACAACATCCTGTCCTCCATAAAGTTTTGTAACTTTTGATTTCAGGAGCGAAGCATTAAGACTTACATCCCATTTCCAGTCTTTATTACTGATAATATCTCCTCCGATTTCGATTTCCCAGCCTTTATTGTTTATTTCGCCTACATTTTTCAAAACACTTGAAAAACCTACTACCATTGAAATTGGTACAGACTGTAACAAATCTTTCGTATCACGGTTATAATATTCAATAGATCCGCGCAGTCTGTTATCGAAAAATCCGAACTCAACGGCAGCATTTGTTACAAAATTACGTTCCCAAGACAAATCCGAATTTTCTATGTTTACAAATGCTCCTCCGGGCTCTTCATTATATTTGTACGTATATCCTATAAGAGAACGCCAACCATAATTACTTGGAGGCAGAGTTCCATTTATCCCATAAGACAGTCTGAAACGTAAATTACTTAGATAGTCAATATTTTGCATGAAGTTTTCTTTTTTTATGTTCCATGCTCCTGAAATCGACCAGAAATTACTCCAACGTTTATCGGGTGCAAGTTTAGATGATCCATCACGACGGAAAGAAACAGATACAAAATATTTACCATCATAATTATATTCGGCACGCGAAAGAATAGAAGCCATAGTATTTCCCCAATAATATCCTGATGCCGATAACACTCCTGCGGTTTGTATTGTATGCAACAGACTGTTCGGCAGATTTTTGCCATTTCCGAGTAAGTAGTCGGTTTTATTTTCTGCTGCTTCAAAACCTGCCAAAACGCTGACATTATGTTTTTCCATAAAGGTTTTATCATAACCCAAAGTTGTTGACGATACCCAGTTATTTATATTTGTACTTATATCTGTTACAGATGCCCTGTTATTTACTCCATACCAGTGATCTTTGCTATAGTACAAATGATCTGAAACATGTGTATGGTCGTAGGAGAAAATAGATTTTAAAACCAATTCAGGTAAAATATTTACCGTCATAGTTTCATTAACTGATATTCTTATGGTTTTTGATGAATTTTCCCATTCTTTGTCATGATAAACGGGGTTATATGCATAACTTCCATATCTGTCTATCCATGGTTCTCCTGTTTTATAGTCTGTGGGCCAGTAGAGTGGCCACAACAAATTTCGAGATTGAAGAAAATAATTTGCACCCGTATTTCTGGTGTCGTTAAATCCTGTTCTATCGCTTTTGGCAAGACTAACATTCGTTGCAAACTCAATATATTTATTAATTTTTTGATTAACGTTCAAACGTCCCGAAACACGATCAAAACCATTGAGTACACTGCGTCCCTGCTCTTTAGTATAAGCAATGGATGAGTAGTAGGTAGTGCGGTCATTTCCTCCGCTTACCGATAAATCGTGAGTTTGGAAAATTGCAGTTCTGAACAAAACATCATCCCAGTTAAAATATTTTCCTTCTCTGTTTTCTTTACCATCAGTTAATCCTGTAATTTTAAGTGTATTTACAGTATTATCTGTAGTTGAAAAAGAATATCCATGCCTGTTGAATCTGTTATTCAGTTGAGTAATCGCACGTGAATTCGCTGATTCGTCGGTTCTTCCGTCTTTTTTATAACCATTCCAGAAAATTTCATATTCCATTTGTATTTGCTCTTCTGGACTTGCCAGTTCCCAGTTGTCGGTTGCAAAACTTGGCGTAATACCTATGGAAGTCTTGAAATCTATTCTCGGTTTTCCCGACTTGCCTTTTTTGGTCGTTATTATAATTACACCATTTGCTGCACGCGAACCATACAATGCAGCAGAAGCCGCATCTTTCAATACTGTTATAGATTCGATATCCGAATTGTTTATCGAATTCATTGCGCTGTTGGAGGTATAAATATAAGATCCCATTTGCCCGACATCGCCGGATATAACAGGAACGCCATCTACTACATACAAAGGATCATTGGATGCGTTCATCGAACCTATTCCTCTAATACGAATGCTTGATGTTGAGCCTGCCTGTCCCGAAGGAGATGTAACCTGCATACCTGCAACTTTACCAATCAAAGCATTTTCGAGCGATACGCTCGGAGCATCTTTGATTTCAGAATTTTTTACCACCGCTGCCGAACCTGTGTAAGTGCTTTTCTTTGCAGTACCGTAAGCTACAACAAACGATTCTTCGATTTGTGCAACATCAGGTTCAAGAGCTACATTAATAATACTACGAGTATTTACAACAATTTCCTGTGTTTTATAACCTACAAAACTTACTAAAATTGTTGTGCTGCCTTCCGGCATGTTGATAGAGTAATTGCCGTTATCGTCGGTAAATGTACCTGCGGTAGCATAACCTTTGACGGCAACCGATGCATACGATACGGGGTCGTTTGTATTCAGGTCGGTTACTTTTCCTGTAACTTTTGTCTGACCTGATATGACACCCATACTGAGAAGCGTTAAAAACGCAATTGATAGGATTTTTTTCATAACTTTTGGCTTTACAATAAAATTTTTTTTAAACTTATAATTTATATTATAGGACAAACATGTCTTTTGCAAAAATAAATATTTATTTAATATCCGCAAAATATGTGCCTGTTGATAATCTGTTGATAACGCGTTGATGAAAATTATAATTTATTGTTTTAATGTAATTTAAATGCGCCTATAATATAAAATACAGGACAAGAAAATTTTTTTGAGAAATGTTAAAATCGAGTGTATTTACGCATTTTAACTTAAATATTTTAAATATTTCCTTGATTATGATTAATGTTTTACGCATGTTTTTAATTTATTGCAAAAAATAAAGGTTATATGCAATATAATCAAATATTTATACAGGTTTTTAATTGATAGTTGTAATAATTCATTATGAGGTTTGATAAAGCGCAAGTAAACATTATCAAATTATCGTTTGTTTATCTATGTGATTTTTTTCATTTTTTTGTGTCAACCTATAGCTGTACAAGAACAATTAAAGCAGTTCCACAAATCATTTTCGGGGAAAGGCGCTGTTATTTTGATTTGATTATTACTTACGGGATGAATAAATTCTATTTTTCGCGCATGCAGCGATATTCCTCCGTTTGCATTTGATCGCGGAAATCCGTATTTCAAATCTCCTTTTATCGGGCAACCTGCTGCTGCTAACTGACATCGTATTTGATGATGCCTGCCTGTCATTAATTCAATTTCCAGCAAAAAATATGTATTGCTTCTGCATATCAGTTTATAATGTAATTTTGCCTCTTTGGTATTGCTCGAATGTTTTTCGCAAACAAATGATTTATTCATTTTTTCGTTGCGGAATAAATTATGAATAAGAGTCGCTTCTTCTGCCTGCGGCTTGTTTTTTACTATTGCATAATATGTTTTATGTATGCTTCCCTGTCGAAACATATTATTAAGACGTTCAAGCGATTTGCTCGTTTTTGCAAAAATCACTGCTCCGCTTACAGGTCGGTCAATACGATGTGCAACGCCTATAAAAACATTTCCCGGTTTATTATCTCTTATTTTGATATATTGTTTCAAAACATCGCTCAGCGGCATGTCGCCTGTTTTATCGGCTTGTATGATTTCACCAGTGAGTTTGTTCACAATAATTATGTGATTATCTTCATATAATATTCTGTTTTCAATATTATTGTCGGTCATTGTATTTTAATTTTTACAAAACTACAAATAAAACACAAAACAATCTGTTAATGTATGACAAAAATTGTTTTTTGATTCATACAGCAATTGCACTTATCATTCGGCTCGCATTATGATTAAACATAGAAAATGCTTATCATTCTTGCCATTTTTATACAGCGCAAAATATAAATGCGGATTATTCTGAAAAATGTTTGTGAAATTAATTTGTTTTTTCTAATATTGCGTTCAAAAAAATCAGTATGATTGGAACATTAGTAAACGTTGCTGCAATTATCGCAGGAAGCAGTATTGGATTAATATTCAAAAAAAATTTACCTGAAAAATACCAAACGACTTATTTTCAAGGAGTAGGATTGTTTGTTTTATTGTTAGGAATAAAAATGTCATTGGATATTTCTTCGCCTTTGCTTGTGATATTAAGTTTAGTATTGGGCGGATTTGTCGGTACGAAAATGCAACTTGAACAAAAAACGGAACAACTTGGCGAATATGTCAAAACGAAAACAAAATCAAAAAATGAACGTTTCAGCGAAGGACTGATTACAGGATTTTTACTTTTTTGCATGGGTTCGATGACAATTGTCGGCGCCATCGAAGAAGGTTTTGGAAAAACATCCGATTTGTTGCTTACTAAATCAATTATGGACTTTTTTTCGTCAGTAATGTTAGCGGCAGGATTAGGCGTTGGCGTACTTTTTTCATCATTACTGGTATTGCTGTTTCAAGGAGGAATTACTTTACTGGTATCACTCATCGGCAAAGATATTCCTTCGGAAATTATCGCCGAAATAACCGTAGTCGGTGGAATTATTTTAATAGGATTAAGCATTAACCTTCTAAAAATAAAAAAGATAGAAATCATCAATTTTTTACCTGCCTTGATATTTATCTGCGTTTTTGTATGGTTGAAAATCTTGCTGAAAATTGATTTTTAAAAAATAAATTTACTGTTTCAATATTTATCTGCTCCTTAATAAGATATAAATTATTTATTAATACGCAATTATAAATGAAAATCAGGTGAAGAACAGAAACAGAATAACCGTTGAGATTTTCGCGCGAAGCATTGTCGCTGACTTGAACCACCGTCGGAAACTCGCGCGAAATGCTCGGAAAACAACAACCTAACAGGTTTCCGAAACCTGTTAGGTTGAAAATGTCTGTTTATTAATTTTTGTATTTGGAAATTTTGCTTGTTAAGGACTGACTATTTAAATCATTAGTAAAATAAAAGACTAACCATTGTTGATTATGATTAGTCTTTGTCGGGGTACTCCGACTCGAACGGAGGACCCCCTGCTCCCAAAGCAGGTGCGCTAGCCAACTGCGCCACACCCCGATGTGTGTTTTTTTCAAAACGGAGCGCAAAAGTAGGGTAAAATTTCAAATTATCCAAATATTTTTTTTAGTATTGGCAACTTTTTACTGTTTATTTGCTATTTTTGCAGGCAAATTTTATAATATATGACAAACAATCGGTTTCGTACAAAATTTTATTTCGGCATATTGTCGCTTACGGCAGTACTGTTTTTTGTACTTGATATTGTTTTAGGTTCGGTTTCTATTTCACTCGACGAAATTTTTAATGTGTTTTTTTCGGCTGACAAAGTTGATACTCATATATCCAATATAATCATTAATTTCCGATTGCCTCGTGCGTGCGTAGCATTGCTTGTTGGAGTATCTTTATCGGTTAGCGGCTTACAAATGCAAACAATATTTCGCAATCCACTTGCCGATCCTTATATTCTCGGTGTCAGTTCGGGAGCAGGTTTGGGTGTTGCTCTGTTTCTGCTCGGCTCATCGATATTTTCGGTAATATTGCCAGCAGTTGTTTCAAATTTTTGCATAGCGACAGCGGCATTTGTTGGTTCTGCATTGACACTGTTATTAATATTGATAGTGTCAATCCGTATTCGCGATATAATGACAGTTTTGATATTCGGCATAATGTTTTCGGGTGCGGCAACGGCAATCGTGGGATTGTTACAATATATGAGCAGCCAGTCTGCCCTAAAAACTTTTGTCGTATGGACGCTTGGAAATCTCGGCAGCGCTACTTTCGACGAAATCAAAGTAATGTTTATCATAACTTTAACAGGATTGACGATTGTCGTATTTTCGATAAAGAAACTCAACGTTTTGCTGCTCGGAGATGTTTATGCTCAAACAGTAGGCGTAAATCTGAAAATGACACGCATAATGGTTTTTGTAAGTACAAGTTTACTTACAGGACACGTCGTTGCCTTTTGCGGACCAATAGGTTTTATTGGAATTGCCGTTCCACATATTGCGAGGATGTTTTTTCGCCGAGCCGATCATCGGATACTATTTCCTGCATGCATATTGTTAGGCGCTAATATAATGCTGTTTTGCGATATAGTTTCACAACTTCCTGGATACAGTATGGTTTTGCCTGTTAATGTTGTTGTTGCATTTGTCGGTATTCCTGTGATAATATGGATAATTTTATCGAATAAAAAAATTGTTAATTGATGGAACACCAGAGCATAAAAATAGAAAATCTTTCGCTTGGATATGGCAATTCGACACATGCCAAACATGAAATATTTCCTCCGTTTTCGGTTACAGCCGACAATTCGCAGTTTATTGCCCTTGTTGGTCGCAACGGAGTTGGCAAATCAACATTTTTGCGCACGTTGACAGGTTTGCAAAACATTTTTTCGGGAAATATTTATATAAACGAAAAAATAGCAAATAATTTGTCGCGCAAAGATTATGCCGATTTAATGAGTTTTGTATCAACCGAAACAATTAGAATTATGCATCTTAAAGTTTTTGATTTGGTTGCGATGGGACGATACACATATACAAACCTTTTCGGTAATTTAAGCGCAAATGATGAAAAAATCATTGTTGATTCGCTGAAAATGGTTGGCATGAGCGATTTTATGTGGCGAAATGTTT
Source organism: Prevotellaceae bacterium (assembly GCA_031269545.1). Taxonomy (GTDB): domain Bacteria; phylum Bacteroidota; class Bacteroidia; order Bacteroidales; family UBA932; genus JAIRKV01. The sequence continues at coordinate 16,401 of JAISYZ010000090.1, read as the reverse complement.
CGGAATTGAGCGATGGCGAACGACAACGCATTATGATAGCACGCGCTCTTGTGCAGGATACTCCGATAATGATTCTCGACGAACCAACTGCATTTTTGGATATACCTAATAAATATGAAATAATTTTATTACTTAAAAATTTGACTCGCCAAAAATCAAAAACGATAATATTTTCTACTCACGATATTAATATTGCATTGCAACTTGCCGATAAGATATGGCTCATGGCTAACGGAAAAATGCACGAAGGCTCGCCTTCGCAACTTATGCAAACAAACGCTTTCGATGAGATGTTTGTCGATACAATTCTGAAAATGGAAGATGGCGAAATAAAGTTTAAATGAATAGAGATACAAATATTCATTACTGACTGAATATCCAAAAAAAATGTCAGTAGAAAGATAATTGCCGCCGATATTTTCGCGCGAAGCATTGTCGATGACTTGAAAAACCGTCGGCAACTCGCGCGAAATGCCAAGTGCGATTCTTTTTCTGCCAATTGACGGGACAGCCATCATGCTTAAACCTTATAAAATGTCTGTTTATTAGTTTTTGTATCTGAAAATTTTACTTTTTGAGGACTGACTAATTAACCACAAATTAAAAATTGTTGAAAACTTATTGCTGCAAGTTCCAAAAAAAATTGTAATTTTACATCCATTTTTCGAATAAAGGTGATGAAATAACAATTATTTACCACCTAATTATCTGGTAATTAGTCTTTGTTAAATTAGTAACAAATTGTTTTTACATCACAATAAAAATAAAATATGATAGAAAATAACGAAATAAGCGAAAAAATTACAAAAGTAAACATCGAAGAAGAAATGAAATCGTCGTATATCGACTATTCGATGTCTGTTATCGTATCACGCGCTCTTCCCGATGTACGCGATGGAATGAAACCCGTCCACAGGCGTATTCTTTTCGGGATGGCAGAAATGGGCGTATATGCAAACAAACCATTCAAGAAATGCGCACGTATCGTGGGCGATGTTATGGGTAAATATCATCCGCATGGCGACAGCTCTGTTTACGAAGCGCTGGTTCGCATGGCTCAGGAATGGAGTTTGCGTTACATGCTTGTTGACGGGCAGGGCAACTTTGGCTCAATGGACGGCGATTCGGCAGCGGCAATGCGTTACACCGAAGCGCGTTTACATAAAATATCCGAAGAAATACTTGCCGATTTGGATAAAAATACAGTCGATTTCGTTCCCAATTATAGCGAAGAATATCAGGAACCTGTAGTACTTGCAACAAGAGTTCCTACATTACTTATAAACGGAGCATCGGGAATTGCTGTGGGAATGGCAACAAATATGGCTCCGCACAATCTTTCAGAAATTGTAGATGCTGTTTACGCATACCTTGATAAAAACGACATTGAGGTTGACGAACTTTTGCAATATGTTAAAGGACCTGATTTTCCTACAGGCGGTATAATCTACGGTTATCAGGGAATAAAAGATGCTTATCAGACAGGCCGCGGACGCGTAGTAATCCGCTCGAAAACAGATATAGAAATTTCAGACAGTGGACGCGAAGTAATTGTTGTGAGTGAAATACCTTATCAGGTAAATAAAAAAGACTTGATAGAGAAAATAGCCGAACTTGTAAACGAAAAAAAAATAGATGGCATTTCATATATTAATGATGAAAGCGACCGTAACGGCTTGCGCATTGTTATAAAACTGAAAATGGATGCAGTAGCAAATGTCGTGTTAAACACATTGTTTAAATACACACAGTTGCAATCAACATTTTCAATAAACAACATTGCACTGGTAGATGGGCGTCCTCGATTGCTTAATCTGCGCCAATTGATAAAATATTTCGTTCGCCATCGCTACGAAGTTGTAGTGCGGCGTGCAAAGTACGAACTGGAACAGGCGCAAAAACGCGCTCACATTTTGGAAGGTTTGCTAATAGCGCTCGATCATTTAGACGAAGTTATTGCACTCATACGGGCATCGAAAACACCCGACGAAGCGCGTAGCGGCTTAGTCGCAAAATTTGCACTTTCCGAAATTCAGGCAAATGCAATAATAGAAATGCGCTTGCGTCAGTTGACAGGACTTGAACGCGATAAAATTCGCGAAGAACATGCCGAACTGATGAAAAAGATAGAATCTTTACAGCAACTCATTGCAAGCGAAGAACTACAGCGGCAGATAATAAAAGATGAACTTCTTGAAGTAAAAAACAGGTACGGAGACGAGCGCAGAACAGAAATCATTTATGCAGCCGAAGAATTTAATCCCGAAGACTTTTATGCAGACGAAGATGTTGTAATAACAATATCGCATTTAGGATACATAAAACGAACACCGCTGAGCGAATACCGTACACAGAACAGGGGAGGAGTGGGCGCCAAAGGCGGAGCAACACGCGACGAAGATTTTATAGAACATATATACGTTGCAAACATGCACAGCACAATGCTGTTCTTTACCCGCAACGGACGCTGCTTCTGGCTGAAAGTTTATGAAATTCCCGAAGGAAATAAAACATCAAAAGGACGTGCAATTCAAAACGTCATAAACATAGGAAACGATGATAAAGTAATGGCTTATATCAACGTAAAAACATTGAATGATGCTGAATATATCAACAATAATCATATCATTTTATGTACCAAAAAAGGAACTATCAAAAAAACTCTGCTTGAAGCGTATTCGCGTCCGCGCATGAATGGAGTAAACGCAATTACAATAAAAGATGGAGACGAATTGCTTGAAGCGCGATTGACAAATGGAAATTGCGAAATATTGATGGCAGCCCGCGGAGGAAAAGCAATCAGATTCAACGAAGGACTTGTTCGTCCGATAGGAAGAACAGGAGCAGGCGTGCGCGGAATAAGCATCGCCGCAACAGACGAAGTTATCGGAATGATTTGCGTAGATAAGGAAGATACGAACACAACAATAATGGTTGTATCGGAAAACGGTTACGGCAAACGCTCTGACCTCGAAGATTACCGAATTACAAACAGAGGCGGTAAAGGCGTTAAAACAATAAATATCACCGAAAGGACAGGAAAATTGATTGCAATAAAAGATGTAACCGAAGAAAATGATTTAATGATAATAAACCGTTCGGGATTGACAATACGTATGGCAGTATTGGACATTCGCATTGCAGGACGTGCAACTCAAGGCGTTAGGCTTATCAATTTGAAAGAAAAAGATTCGATTGCCGCAGTTGCAAAAGTGAATAAAACAGAAGAAAAAGAAGAAGTTGACGAAAATATTAGCGAAGAAAATAACCAAATTAATTGAAAATGATGAGTGAAAAACAAAGGATAGAACGTTGTCTTATGTGGATAAAATTTTCTTGATTGAGTTTTTCTATGTCTTTTTTGTTAAGTTTTGAGAATGATATTATTTTCTTTTCTATGAAATCTGGTACTTCGCTGTTGTTTGTGTCGTTGTGTTCGATAATTTCTATTCCTGTTAAGTTGCTGAAACCTGTCAGGTTGGAAATGTCTGTTTATTAATTTTTGTATCTTTAAATTTTACTTTTAAGGACTATATTCTTTTTCGCGCGTTGTTCACAATTACAGAATAACAGAGAGGTGTTCATTTTCAGAACAGCCTCTCTGCATTGAATATTAATCTTAAAAATAAAGTTTGTTATTTTGAAATAAAAATATTATGACAAAAATCCTAACAGAACGCCGGCGGCAACAGCGCTTCCGATAACGCCTGCTACGTTTGGTCCCATTGCGTGCATCAACAGGTGATTTTTCGGGTCGTAATGTTTGCCGACTTCTTCGGATACTCGCGCCGAATCGGGAACTGCCGAAACTCCTGCATTGCCTATAAGAGGATTCATCTTGTTGCCTTCTTTCAAAAATAAATTAAAGAATTTAACAAACAAAACGCCTCCCATTGTTGCTACAACAAATGATGCCGCTCCCAATCCGAATATTCCCAGCGAGCGGACATTCAGGAAGTTTGTCGCTTGAGTTGATGCTCCTACGGTTAATCCAATCAATATTGTGCAAATATCAATAATTGGACCTCTTGCCGTTTCAGCCAAACGCCGTGTAACTCCGCTTTCTTTAAGCAAATTGCCGAAAAACAGCATCCCCAGCAATGGTAATCCTGATGGTACTATAAATGCGGTGAGCAAAAATCCTACTATCGGGAATAATATTTTTTCGTTGGATGAAACTACGCGAGGAGGTCTCATTCTTATCAAACGTTCTTTTTTGTTTGTAAACAGTTTCATAACGGGCGGCTGAATTACAGGAACCAGCGCCATATACGAATATGCTGCAATAGCAATCGCTCCCATCATGTCGGGCGCAAGCCGCGACGAAAGAAATATTGCCGTAGGTCCATCCGCTCCACCGATAATTCCTATTGCTCCTGCCTGATTGGGATCAAATCCTACAAGTAATGCTGTGGTATATGCTGCGAAAATTCCCAATTGAGCTGCCGCTCCTATCAATAATAATTTAGGATTTGATATGAGTGTAGAGAAATCTGTCATTGCTCCTATACCCAAAAATATTAATGGAGGATACCATCCGTTTCTTACTCCGTGATACAAGATATTGAGCACAGAGCCTTCTTCGTAAATTCCTATTTTCAGAGATGCAAGGTGAGGAATGTTACCGACAAGAATACCAAAACCTATCGGAAGCAACAGCATTGGCTCCCAATTCTTTTTTATCGCCATATAGATAAATGCCAAACCAAAAAAAATCATTGCTATGTGTCCTGCTGTGGCTGTGGCAATACCTGTATATCCCCAAAAATTGCTTAGGTTTTCCGTTAAAAAATTAAAAAATCCTGTTCCTTGTTCCATATCAACTTATAACTATTAAATCGGCGCCTTCGAGAACCGAATCGCCTTTATTTACTTTTATTTCCGTAACTTTTCCATCGCTTTCGGCATTAATGCTGTTTTCCATTTTCATGGCTTCGAGTACAAACAGTTTTTGTCCTGTTTTTACTGCATCTCCAATCTTTACGCAAACGTCAATAATAACTCCCGGAAGAGGTGATTTTATTATGTTTGTTCCGCTCGCTTGAGCGGCGGCAGGCGTAACTTTCACCGACGCTGCTGTCGAAGTTGCTGCAGCAGTCGGTTTCGTAGTTATTACCTGACGTATTACAGGCGCTGTTTGTCGTATCGGCTTGTCTATTTCGACATGATACATTGTGCCGTTTACTTCTACACTTGCATGAGTATCTTCTATGTTTTCGATGTTTACATTATACTCGCTGCCGTTTATTTTCATTTTAAACTCTTTCATTGCTTATATTAATTTTTTATTTTATTTGTTTTTTCTGATGACAGGCGTTTGACGTAATGTTTGAACTTTTGAATTCCATGGCGAATATATTTTATCTTCGCGTTCTATTGTTATAACCATATCTTCGATATCGTGAATATCATCCTGATACAGTTTTAAGGCTAATGCTATTGCTGCATAAATATCGCCTGTTTCTTCGCCTGCATACTGCACTTTGTCGATATCAACGCCCTGTGCTTCGGCTGCCTTTTTCTTGCTTGTTTTTATATGAAATTTGGCAAGTTGTTTGAAACACAAAAATAATAATATCAATACGCTGAACACAACGGTCATTGCCGTTACCGATATGACTGCTCCGTGAGGATCTCTTTTGCCGAGTTTTTCGGATGCGCTTTCAAGTGCATACGGTTCATTCTGCAAGCGGGGTGTTACTTTTTCAAATTTTCCCCATTCGCCGTCATCTTTTCTTCCATAACTTACGTTTGCTTCCAATGCAGAATATCTGACCTGATCGATAAGCGTTTTTCCGTCATTGCTGTAAATGGCAAGATAGCCTCCATCCGCACTTAATTTGAAATTAGTGTAGAGAGGTCCGTGATAGTCAATACTGTCTGCCCAAATCAAAAGATATTGATGCGATGGTATTTTTGTAATTACATCTCCTTGCGGGATTCTGTATTTTTTAGGATTATTTATATCATCCGTTACATAACATCCTCCGATATCAACAGTTCCGTAAGTAGGATTATATATTTCAATCCAAGTGCTGTGCTCGCCGTAATCATCTACTATATTTTCGGTATTGTGCGAAAGCAGTTCGTTAATTCTTAAATCAAACGTAGTTTGAGCATAAGATGCAAACGATAATAACGTTAGCGTTAATAATAAAAATCCTTTTTTTGTTTTTTTATTCATAATTATTTTATCTGTACTTTTTTTTATTAAAAATATTTTGCAAATCTAAAAATTATATCTTTTTTAACAAAATCTAATTTAAATAGATCTTTCAGACTATCTTTTAATTTAAATTTAACTTGTTTTTTTAATTTGTTTTCTAATTCTACAAAACGTTCAGGTTCTATAGAAACCAGCATGGAATTCTCAGGTATTGTAATTAACGTTTCAATTATATTTCCATCCATATCTACAACTGCCGTAACAAATAAGCCATCATTATGTAATTTAAATTCATCTATTTCATATTTAGTAAATACTGATTTTACAACATTTATCAATTGATTAATATCTACGTACTGTACTCTATAATTAAAAGCTTCTCTTGTTTTATCATGTTCAAATATTAATACTGTTCCATCTGGTAACTGTTGTTTTTCATACAGTTTTTTGTTACTGACATCTCCAAATTCATATCCTGAAAATTGCTTTTTTTGAATAGAATACTGTTTTTTATCAATAGATATATTACCCTGTTTTTTTTTTGTTTCCTGTGCATTTATTGCAGTTGATAAAAAAGTCAGCATCGTAAATAATGTTATTTTTATTTTCATATTATATAAATTCAATCTATAAATCTTTAATTGTTACTGATATATTAACACCAGTTATAAAATCAAGCATACTTCTTTGGTCTACTGTAAAAGTTACTCTTTGTTTCAACAGTGATTCTAATTGATAAAGTTTTTCAGGTGAAATTGAAAATAAAAGAGCGTTTTTCAACAGCAGAAATTCTACTTCGGGAACTGTCCCGTCCATATTTACTATAAATTTAATGCCAATTGTTGCAGAATTATGGGATAGTTTAAATTGATTTATGATAGTGGTACCTAATACATCTCTAATAGAACTGTATATCTGGTTTTTATCATTGAATCTGGCCAATGCCCATATATATCTGAAAGGTTCTTCCCCTGCGTAAGTAGATTTAACAGGATTCATATCAAATTTCACATTATTTATGTTCCCAATTTTTAAATAATTAGCAGATTCCAGAATTTTCTTAAAAGAAAACCCTGCTCCCGATATTATATCTTTACCTGTATAATAGTCAGGTAGTTCTAATGGCAAATTACCTGTTGTATCTATTATTACAAAGTTACCACCCTGCTTTCTTTGAGTTTCCTGTGCATTTATTGCAGTTGAGAAAAATGCTATTGCAACTATTATTATTATTTCTATTATTACTCTCATATATCTTAATATTTAATTGTTAACATTATAATCAGCACAGTTAAATAAACTGTTCATTATCTCTGTATTTTTCATCATCAATAATTTCATAACATGCAACAACAAAAATCAAGACGCCTGCAAACAAAAATATTATTTTAAATAAATCCTTCATAAAATTACAATGGTAAATTATCGTGTTTTTTCGGAGGATTTGTCAATTTTTTTGTTGCAAGCTGTTTTAATGCGCGAATTATGCGAAAACGTGTGTTTCGCGGTTCTATAACGTCGTCGATATATCCGTAGCGTGCTGCATTGTACGGATTTGCAAATGCTTTACGATATTCGTCTTCTTTCTGTGTTGCGAGCGCTTTGGGGTATTCTGCTTCTTTAACTTCTTTGCTGAATAATACTTCGATTGCTCCCGATGGTCCCATAACCGCAATTTCTGCCGTAGGCCACGCATAATTAATGTCGCCGCGAAGGTGTTTTGAACTCATAACGCAATATGCTCCGCCATACGATTTGCGTAAAGTAACCGTAATTTTGGGAACTGTTGCTTCTCCATAGGCATAAAGCAGTTTTGCGCCGTGAAGAATAACCGCTCCGTATTCCTGTCCTGTGCCTGGTAAAAATCCGGGAACATCAACCAAAGTAACCAGAGGTATATTAAAAGCATCGCAGAAACGTACAAAACGCGCTCCTTTGCGCGATGCGTTAATATCGAGTACGCCTGCCAAAACTTTAGGCTGATTCGCAACAATTCCTACCGAAACGCCGTTGAAACGTGCAAATCCTGTAATTATGTTTGCTGCAAAATTCTTTTGTACATCAAGAAATTCGCCATTATCTACTATTGCACCTATGACTTCGTACATGTCGTACGGCTTGTTTGGATTGTCGGGAATTATTTCGTTAAGCGAATCTTCCAGTCTGTCAATCGCATCTTCGCAGGCTATTGCCGGCGTTTCTTCCATATTGTTTTGAGGAAGGAAACTTAAAAGTTTTTTGATAAGTTCAATTCCGTCTTCTTCGCTGTCAACAGCAAAGTGAGCAACGCCCGATTTTGTAGTATGTATGCTTGCTCCTCCAAGCTGTTCCTGAGTAACATCTTCACCCGTAACTGTTTTTACGACTTTCGGTCCGGTAAGAAACATGTAACTTGTTCCTTTTGTCATAATCGTGAAATCTGTAAGAGCGGGAGAATAAACAGCGCCTCCTGCGCAGGGTCCGAAAATTCCTGATATTTGAGGAATAACGCCCGATGCCAAAATATTGCGTTGAAATATTTCGGCATAACCTGCAAGTGCATTTATACCTTCCTGAATACGAGCGCCGCCTGAGTCGTTAAGTCCGATAACGGGAGCGCCCATTTTCATTGCCTGATCCATTACTTTGCAAATTTTTAATGCAAGAGTTTCGGAAAGCGAACCGCCAAAGACTGTAAAATCTTGAGCATAAACATAAACTAACCGTCCGCCTATTGTACCATAACCTGTAACAACGCCGTCTCCAAGAAAATGTTCTTTATCTATGCCGAAGTTTACGCAACGATGCTGGACGAACATGTCAAATTCTTCGAAACTGCTTTCGTCGAGTAACATTGCAATACGTTCGCGTGCTGTATATTTTCCTTTTTGATGCTGCGAGTCGATACGTTTTTGTCCGCCGCCAAGTCGCGATTTCTCACGCAGTTCTATCAACTCTTTAACTTTTTCTAATTGATTACTCATATCTGTTTTTTCTTTTTTATTGTTTTTATCTTTATGTGAATTTTTTATTCTGCATTGTTTTTGGGATCTTGGCAAAGTTCGGTAAGAACGCCGATTGTAGATTTAGGATGCAAAAAAGCAATTTCCAAACCTTCGGCACCTCCGCGCGGAGCCTTGTCGATAAGTTGTACGCCTTTTTCTGCAACTTCGTCAAGCGATTTTTGCAAGTTGTCAACAGCAAAAGCAATATGATGAATGCCTTCGCCACGTTTTTCGATGAATTTGGCAATTGTGCTTTCGGGACCTGTAGGTTCAAGTAATTCTATTTTTGTTTGCCCTGCTTTGAAAAATGCCGTTTTTACTTTTTGGTCTGCTACTTCTTCGATTGCATAGCATTTCAAACCTAAAATCTGTTCATAGTAAGGAATAGCCTGTTCTAATGATTTTACAGCAATTCCAAGATGTTCGATGTGTGAAATATTCATTTTATTCTGATTTTTTAATTAAAATTTATGAAAATATTCCGCAAAGATAGATATTTAATAATATATTTACCAAAATATTTGATATAAAAATTTTAATTTAATAAATGATACAGTTATAGGGAAAGAAATCACACAGTTAAAAAATCGTTGTCTGTCATGCAGTTTCGGATAGAAATGGCTTCTTTAATATTTTTTTTGAGAAAATCATGTCTTGTCCTGCTACAGGTTGACACAGGACAGTGGAAAAAATGACACAATACAGAAAAAGTTTACGCTCTTTTGTAGTGTATAAAAATCTCTAAATAACAGTTAACAAGTATGTTGATATTGCGAAGCAACAAACAGTATCGAAAATAACTCTGTAAATTCGTTTGACGTATTGGATTTGATAAAAGCCGACTCTATCGCTGATACTTCAAAATTATTTGTCAGAAAAACAAGTAATTCGGCGTTTTTATCGTCATAAAATTCAACTAAACGAGGGTAATGGACATTTTTTATTACCTTTGTCGCTTAATTTTTTGATTTTTTGATAAAACAACTTAAAAAATGAAAGGTAAAAAAGAACAAAACACAGATTACTTATTCGAGGTCAGTTGGGAAGTATGCAACAAAATAGGCGGAATATATACCGCAATATCGACAAAAATTTTACAACTTGACAAAGAAGTTAAAGGTCATATATTAATAGGTCCCGATATTATTCGCGAAGACGACAACATGTCATTTATCGAAGATCCGCAACTGCTGAGAGTATGGAAACTGAAAGCAATTCAAGATGGATTGCGCGTACGGACAGGTCGCTGGAATATAGAAGGAAAACCTGTTGCGATTCTTGTTGATTTTACAAATCTGTTTGAACAGAAAGATCAAATTTTCAAAGATCTTTGGGAACAATATAAACTCGATTCGATAAGTGGACAATGGGATTATATCGAACCTGCTCTGTTTGGTTATGCGGCAGGAAAAGTGATAGAACATTATTCAAAATTTTATCTCTCGCCTCGAAACAAAGTAATTGCTCACTTTCACGAATGGATGACAGGCGCAGGACTTTTGTATCTCAAACAGAAAACTCCTCAAATAGCCTGCATATTCACAAGTCATGCAACAGTGCTTGGTCGTTCGATAGCCTTTCATGGACTTCCACTGTACAGCAACACAAGTAAATATAATGCAGATGCAAAAGCGGCGGAACTTGATGTTGTTGCAAAACATTCGCTCGAAAAAAATGCTGCGCTTCAAGCCGACTGCTTTACAACAATAAGTAATATCATTGCAAACGAAAGTAAATATTTTCTTGGTAAAGATGCAGATGTAATAACTCCAAACGGATTTGAAAAAACATTTGTGCCGACAGGCAAAGAATTTGAAAAAAAATATGAAGAAGGAAGAAAAAAACTTCGTCATGTTGCCGAAATAATAATAAATGATAAAATTTCGGACAGCGCAATGTTTATAGGATTAAGCGGACGATACGAATTTAGAAACAAGGGAATAGACGTTTTCATAGAAGCGCTCGGCAAACTTAATAAAAACAAAGATCTTTCAAAACAGATAATCGCTTTTCTTTTTGTTCCTTCGGCGCATCACGGACAAAGCAAAGAACTGATGCAAAATATCGCCAACAACAGCAACGATATTCAACTTACAAACAAATACACTACGCATTATTTGATAGATCCCGACTACGATGCAATATTGCAGGCAGTAAAAACCGCCGAACTCGAAAATACAAAAAACGATAAAGTTAAAATCATATTTGTACCATCCTATCTCAACGGAAACGATGGAATTTTCAATCTTCCGTATTACAATTTGTTGATGTCGCTTGATTTGACTGTATTTCCATCGTATTATCAACCATGGGGATACAATGTTCTCGAAAGTCTGGCTTTCAAAGTTCCAACTATAACGACATCTATCACAGGCATAGGAAACAGAATAATAACGGAACATCAAAAAGATCATTCGGCAATAGAAATTATCGAACGCAATGACACAAACAACAGCGAAGTACCAGATTTCATAGAAAAGAAAATAATATCATTCTCAAAACTTAACAAAAAAGACATAGAAAAACTCAAACAAAATGCCGATGAACTTTCGTCGATAGCCCTTTGGGACAATTTTATAACATATTATTTACAGGCATACAGAATAACGCTTGAAAAAGCAACGCTGCGTAAAGAAACGATTACGGTATCGCCATACGAAGAAGATACATCTGCATACGTGCAGCACACTATTGTTGAGCAGCCAATATGGACAGATGTAATTGTTCAGCCTAAAATTCCAAATACACTCTCAGCATTGTCCGAAATTTCAAAAAACTTGTGGTGGTGCTGGGATCAGGAATCTATCGAACTGTTTAAATATATAGATAAGGATACTTTTACAAAAACCAACAGAAATCCCATAGCGTTGATAAATACAATATCATCAAAACGTTATCAGGAACTGGAAAGCGACGAAGAATTTGTAAAAAAACTTAATACCGTACATAAACGCTTCAAAGAATACATGGAAGAAAAGAAGTCGATAAAAAAGTTGCAGATTGCATATTTTTGTATGGAATACGGTTTGCAGGCATCATTAAAAATATATTCCGGCGGACTTGGAATACTTGCCGGCGATTATTTGAAAGAAGCCAGCGACAAAGGCGTTCCGATTACAGCAGTTGGTTTTTTGTATCGTTACGGATATTTTACACAAAAAATTTCGGCATCGGGCGAACAGGTAGCCGAATACGAAGCCCAGGATTTTACCAAAATTCCTGTTACTCCCGTACGCGACAGCGCAGGACACTGGCTTACGGTAAGCGTTGCCTTTCCCGGGCGAACAGTTTATGCACGTACGTGGAAAGTCGAAGTCGGTCGCACTGATTTATATTTGCTCGACACCGACTTTGAAGATAATCTACCCGAAGATCGTTCAATCACTCATCAACTGTATGGCGGTGATTGGGAAAACCGATTGAAACAGGAAATAATTCTCGGTGTCGGAGGAATCAGACTGCTGAACAGGTTAGGTGTTCAAGCCGATGTTTATCATTGCAACGAAGGACATGCAGCATTCATCGGTTTTGAACGTATCCGACAGTTTGTTGAAGTCGAAAAACTGACTTTCGACGAGGCTTTGGAAATCACACGTTCATCATCGCTGTTTACAACCCACACGCCTGTACCCGCAGGACATGATGCCTTTGAAGAAAATCTTTTGAGAAAATATATTTCGCATTATCCCGAACGTTTCAAAATATCATGGAAATACCTTATAGGACTTGGCAGAAATAATCCGGAAAATCAAAACGAAAAATTCTCGATGAGCGTACTTGCAGCCAATCTCTCACAGGAAATAAACGGAGTAAGCTGGCTGCACGGCAAAGTCAGTCGCGAAATCATGCAAAATATATGGTCTGGATATATGCCCGAAGAACTGCACATAAGTTCGGTAACAAACGGCGTCCATTTGCCAACATGGGCTGCTCCGCAATGGAAAGAAGTTTTTAACAGAGAGTTCGGCGAAGATTTTCGCTCGCATAATTACGATAAAAAATGCTTTGAAAAAATATATAACGTTGACGATGAAATAATATGGACAATAAGAAAAGCATTGAAGGTAAACCTTATAGATCACATACGTACGCGAGTATCGAGCAAAGAAAATATTGTACACTTCACACCGCAGCAGGTAATAAAAATATCGCAAACATTAAGTTCGGACAAACTTACAATAGGTTTTGCACGACGTTTTGCAACCTACAAACGGGCGCATTTACTGTTCAAAAATATCGAACGGCTAAATCAAATTGTAAACGACATCGAATATCCCGTTCAATTTCTGTTTGCAGGGAAGGCGCATCCAGCCGACAAAGCAGGACAGGATTTGATACGAATGATTGTCGAATATTCAAAACTTCCGCAATTCATGGGAAAGATCATTTTTCTCGACAACTACGATATGGAACTCGCGCGGCGCATGGTGCAGGGAGTTGATATATGGCTCAATACACCAACTCGTCCGCTGGAAGCATCGGGAACAAGCGGCGAAAAAGCCGTGCTGAACGGAGTGATGCATTTCAGCGTTCTCGACGGTTGGTGGGTCGAAGGTTACAGAGACGATGCCGGCTGGTGCCTGCCTATGCAGCGAACATACGAAAATCAGGACTTTCAGGATGAAATTGATTCGGAAATAATTTATAATACAATCGAAAACGAAATCGCTCCGCTCTATTATAATCGAAACAAAAAAAATATCCCGACAGAATGGATAAAATATATTAAAAACTCCATAGCCCATGTTGCATCAAACTTTACCACAAACAGAATGCTTCTCGACTACGAAGAATGTTTCTACGACAAACTGGCTAAACGCCATGCCACACTCGTAAAAAACGATTACGAAAAAGCAAAATACATTGCCGAATGGAAACGAAATGTAACCCGCGAATGGGATAATATTAAAATAGTATCGGCTGACAGGCTCGACACTGCAAAGGAAACAATAGCGCTTGGCAGAAAATATGATTTGGAAATAATACTCAACATTGGATTGCTGAAGCCCGAAGATGTAGGTATCGAAATAGTTTTTGCCGAAAACAAAAACAATAAAATAACTGTTTGCAGAACGCAGGAATTTAAAATTGCAAATTCGGAAGGCAACGTGGTAACGTACAGAACAAAAATAGAAATGGACATGCCCGGAATTTACATGTCGGGATACAGAGTATTCCCAAAAAATCCACTATTGCCGCACCGTCAGGATTTTAATTTAATAAAGTGGATTTAATTGGTAATGATTAGTTGTTGATTTGTTTTTAATTTAGAGCATGTCGAGAAATCTCCACACCTCCGCTGCGTTCCGTTTGATACTCACAGCGAGCGTGTCTGCTTGTTTTTTCCTTCGGAGCATATCGGCGGCGCTCGAAAATGTCTGCAAGCAATCATTTTGCTCGCTTAATTGCAAATGTTGGGAAATGGGGAAATTGAAAATTTATCTTTTTCGTTTCAATGCAATGGTTGGATTTTTATCGTATTCCTGTTTGAGTTTGAAAAGGTCTGTACCTTCTTTTACAATTTCGTTTCGATAATTGGTGTAAAACTCAATCAATTTGCGACTTTTAGGGTTGGTAAAACTGCATTTCACAGTTTCCGAAAAGTCGTTTGCGTGTATTGCCTGAACTACTTTTGCCTTTTCGGTATCGTTCAAAGTTTGCATACAATCTTTGTAACATTCCTGCCAATTATCAGTTGAATGGTGGTAGGTATCGCCCAATGATTCAAAGAAATAACGATACAAAATAAATGATTCCGGCATTTCTAACAACTCAAAAAATTTGTCTTCTGTTTCGCCAAACGCTTTGTAAAAAAAGGTTTTGCCGCGCCCAATTTTGCCTTTGGTGCTGTTTAGAATTGCCTGAACTGCACGGATATACTTTCTGTTCCAATGTTCGCCGATAAAGTCGCGGTTGTGCGAAAAATCTATATCATCGCCCGCCTGTTTGATTATGGGGTGGTACTTCATAGGGAAAGAGTAAATGCTAATGCTTAAATCTTCACACAAATCTACATTGATTTTCAAACGATTGTATAAGTCAATGGGTTTGTCGCGAAAGTTGTACAAAAGATAATTTGAAAAGTCGCGCATACCTGCGGCGGCACTCATTCGGATTGCTTTTTCATATTCGGGCTGGGTTTTCATATCGTCAAAAGCAATGCGCAAGGGGCGCACATTGATTTTTGAAAGCAACTGTACTTTTTCTTCGGTAAATAACCGTGCATCAACGCCCTGATTAAAATCAACATAACGCTGTCGGGGCGTGGGGTGGAAGTGTTTTTCTTATTCATCAAACAAATTTAATTGCATTTTTTCTGCTTCTTTTTGTTTTCTATGTCGTTTCCCTTCTTCTGTTTCTATGGGATTGTCATTGAGAAAATAATTATTCACTCTCGAAACATTATATCCGACATATTTAACATTTCCTTCATTATCAATTTTTCTTTTGATTGTAAGTGCTGAATTTATAGAAAATCCATTTTTAAACTCAATAATGCCGTCTTGAATTTTCGTTTTAAATTCATTTGAAAGCATACTAAATTCTATTGGTTCACCATTATAAATACCTCGCCATTTATAAGTTCCTTTCTTTAACACAGGTGAAATAATCTCAATAATTGCTTTTTCAATTTCTAATGGTTCCAAATCATCAGAAGCCAAAATAAATTTGCCAAAATCACTCTTGGGTATTGTTTGGTTATTATAAGTTGTTTGTCTTGTTTCGTCTGTTAAAACAAATTGCACTTGATTTACTTTGGAATATTTCTCAAGTGTTTCGTAAAAATTCGACTTTCTTTTACGAATAGCAACATTGTTTTCTATGTTTATGGCATTTTGATTTATTTCCTGCTTTAACTTCTCAATTTCTAATTTCAGTTTATCTTTTTCTAATTCTTTCAGTTCTTTATCTTCAAAAATGTGTTCGATAACGGTTTCGGTAATTTTTGCAACAGGTGTAACTAAAAGTGTTGTACATAAAGAAGATACAACTGCTGTAAGAATGACTGCTTTCTTTTTCTCTTGTTTGGTAAGAATTTTAAACCACGCTTTTAAACCTCCTCCGCCAAATGGCTCGGTTTCAATAATAATTTCGACTTGTAATAAGCGACTTACTTCTTTGATTATATTGAGTGCTTCATAATTGCACTTGTTTAATACAAGCGCATCCATAGAATGTGTTTTATCGTTGAAACAATAATGTATTTCTATAGTGTTCCCAATATTCAATATTTGTGTATCATTATCCATT
>JAISYZ010000083.1 GCA_031269545.1 Prevotellaceae bacterium | reverse complement strand
TTTTATTATTTTGGACATTGTAGAATCGCATATTTGAACATAAAAAATATTTTTGCTGCAAATATTCGCTTCTACAAAGGTTTATTTGTATTTGGGTGTCCCAGTGACAAAGTCAGGAGTTGATTCCTTATTCGATTCAGATATTTTAGTTTTTTATTTTTATTCTCACATTGCAAAAACCATCAAAAAACGTTTAAAAGTAGAAACCGCCCAATCTTTGGAGTATTGGACGGCTTCAACCAACCTAAAAACTTAACCTATGAAAACTACATTTTCATCTGAAAATGCATTGTCATCACCTGACATGACAAAAGTACTACATTTTACGGTTAATGAAACACAACAAAGGTTAAATATTCAAAATATTACTTGAGGTTTTGTTAAGTGTTTTTAATTCATGAAGATTAATTGCTCATCAAAACATTCAACGGTGATTTTACTGTCGTTTTTTACCTCGCCTTTGAGTATCTTTCCCGATAATTCATTAACAAGTTCTCGCTGTAATAACCGTTTCACCGGACGCGCTCCGAATACCGGATCATAAGTTTTTGCTGCAATATAATCGATTGAATGTTTACTTACTTCCAGTTTAATGTTGTTTGTTGCAAGACGTTTTTGGATTTCGTTTATTTGAAATTTTACTATTTGTCGTATATCATCGTTGTCAAGCGGCGAAAACATTATTATTTCGTCAATACGATTGAGAAATTCGGGACGAATTGTTTGTTTCAATAACTCAATGACTTGCTTGCGTGTTTTTTTTACGATTTCATCTTTATTTTTGGGATTGACTTCTGTAAAATTTTCTCGAATAATATGTGAACCTGCATTGGATGTCATTATTATCACAGTATTTTTAAAATTCACAGTACGTCCTTTGTTATCTGTCAAACGTCCATCATCAAGCGCTTGCAGCAAAATATTGAAAACATCGGGATGCGCTTTTTCAATTTCGTCGAGCAATACAACCGAATAAGGCTTTCGTCTGACGGCTTCGGTAAGTTGTCCGCCTTCGTCGTATCCTACGTATCCCGGAGGAGCGCCTACCAACCGCGAAACAGAATGCCGTTCCTGATATTCGCTCATATCAATACGCGTAATCATATTTTCGTCGTTAAACAGAAATTCAGCAAGAGCTTTTGCCAATTCTGTTTTCCCTACGCCTGTCGTTCCTAAAAACAAAAATGAACCTATCGGACGTTTTTCATCCTGCAAACCGGCGCGGCTTCGCCGAATAGCATCCGAAACGGCTTGTATTGCTTCGTCCTGCCCAACTAAACGTTCATGCAGTTTTGTTTCCATCGAAAGTAATTTTTCGGTTTCGCTCTGCAACATTTTGTTAACGGGTATTCCTGTCCATTTTTGCACAACTTCGGCAATATCCGATTCCGAAACTTCTTCGTTGACAAGAGAAGAATCTTTTTGTATTTCCTGTTTTTGTTCAATTAATTTGCGGTTTTCTTCTTCGGCATCACGTACTTTTCCATAACGTATTTCGGCTACTTTTCCGTAATCTCCGCTACGTTCTGCATTTTCGGCCTGTAATTTTAAATCTTCGATAAGTTGCCTGTTTTTCTGTATCTTATCAATAATATTTTTTTCTTCTTCCCATTTTGCTCTTAATATGTTTCGGTGTTCGTTTATTTCGCTTATCTGTTTCGAAATCAAATCATTTTTTTGTTTATCGTTCTCGCGTTTAATGGCTTCGCGTTCGATTTCCAACTGCCTTACTCGACGATCCAATTCATCAATATCTTCAGGTACTGAATTAATTTCAAGACGAAGTTTTGCCGCGGCTTCATCAATCAAATCTATAGCCTTGTCGGGCAAAAACCGCGATGTGATATAACGATTCGAAAGTTCAACGGCAGCAATAATTGCATCGTCTTTTATTTTTACCTTGTGATGATTTTCGTAACGTTCTTTCAGCCCGCGCAAAATCGAAACGGCATCTGCAACAGAAGGTTCGTCAACAGTTACTGTCTGAAAACGCCTTTCGAGAGCCTTGTCTTTTTCAAAATATTTCTGATATTCATCCAAAGTAGTTGCACCGACAGCACGTAAATCTCCACGCGCCAAAGCTGGTTTTAATATATTTGCTGCATCCATTGCGCCTTCGCTTTTTCCCGCTCCTACCAAAGTATGAATTTCATCGATAAAAAGAATAATATTTCCATCGGAAGCGATTACTTCTTTGATTACAGATTTCAACCGTTCTTCAAATTCTCCTTTATATTTTGCTCCTGCAACAAGCGCTCCCATGTCGAGCGAAAAAATTTGTTTGTTTTTAAGATTTTCGGCAACATCTCCATTCACAATACGGCGTGCAATTCCTTCGGCAATAGCTGTTTTGCCTACGCCCGGCTCGCCAACAAGTATGGGATTGTTTTTCGTGCGGCGTGAAAGTATTTGCAGTACGCGGCGAATTTCTTCATCGCGTCCGATGACAGGATCGAGTTTGCCTGCTCTTGCGCGTTCGTTCAGATTGATTGCATAACGATTCAACGAATCGTAAGTGTCTTCGGCTGTTTCGCTGTCAACCTTCGAACCTTTGCGAATGTCGGAAATGGCTTTTTGTAATTCATCAATTCCAAGTCCTGCATTTTTTAATAATTGCGAAATATTATCGCCAACATCCAGTAAACCAAGCAAAAGATGTTCGACAGAAATAAACCTGTCGCCCATTTTGGATGCCGATTCCGATGCTTTTGCAATTGCTTGATTGACGTTGCGACTCAAATATTGTTCGTAGCCCGAAACTTTTGCGAACCGTTGAATGATATCCGAAAGATTTTTGTTTATCAATTCAACATTTACTCCTGCTTTTTTGAGTAAATAAATGCCTGTACTGTCGTTTTCGTTGAGTATTGCTTTCAAGAAATGTGCAGTTTCTACACATTGATTATTGTTTTCGCGAGCAATATTTAAGGCATTCTGAATTGTTTCCTGTGATTTTATTGTAAAATTATTGTTCATAGTCCTGTTATTTTATTTTGAAAATCTAATATTTTTTGTTTTATAATTTTATTGGAATCAAAATGTTTGCCAATTGCATTTTTACGACAAATTGTCGCTAAAATACTCATACACAAGTCATTTTGACAAAATATTTTAAAATCACATGACAAAAAGTCAGAAAAGGTTATGAAATTTGATTTTAGTGCATATATGAAATTAAATCGTTTGAAAATTGGTTTATACCAAAACAGCAGCAAAATAACCCAAAATATCAATCTATTTTATTGATAATCAACTCCTGACTTTGACACTTTTTTTGCGACACCTTGCAGGTTATTGAATATTAGGCATTTAAAAAATTTGCGGCACCGTTTTAGGTGTCGCATTGAAAAATTTGCTAATTTTGCGGTATGTA
>JAISYZ010000080.1 GCA_031269545.1 Prevotellaceae bacterium | reverse complement strand
AATAATTCAAACCAAAAGCCCACAAAGGCACAATATTTTTATAGCCATATTCTATATTATCTTTCACGACAAAAGCGTTTGGCGTATCTTTTATTTGTTCCTGCGTTTTGTTTTTGCCGCCTGTTTCAAAAGTATATTGATCAATTTTAAAATCAGCGACAGTCGATGATACGGGCGCTTGATTTACTCTCATTTGATTCAGAAAAAATGTTTCGCGAACATTTCCGATTTCCGGCGCTTTCTCCGACAGACAGTAAATCAAACTGGTATTATCCAAATAGATTTTGTCAATTTTTCCCACACTGAGTATTCCGGACGCCTGATTACGCAAACGGGCAATCAGACCGGCGTCTTCCATAAAGGTCATGTATTCTTCGAGCGAATTACGGCTTATTTCCAGTTTCGCGGCAAGCGTAACAAAATTGGGTTTAAACGGCACACTTTCGGCAACGACAAGCAACAGACGTTTTAATTTTCGCGCCGTTGTAACAGACAGATTAGCAAATTGCGGTATGTCGGAGTCCAATGTTTGATTGATTATTTGCCCTAAACGAATGTTTAAATTTTCGTCTGCCGCCATGGGATAATAACCGGCGCGTAAATAGTCGCGAAACAGAGGCAATGGATGTTCCACGCTGTCGAGTAACGAAATTTTGTTGTTGATAATTTCGTCAAACGAATGAACTTTCACCTCTATATCATGCTTAAATTTCAGATATTCGCGAAACGAAAATCCCTGCATCGAATACATCAATGCTCGACGGCTCAAGTCAGCCATGCCCTTGCGTATATCCAAAATCGACGAACCGGTAAAAAAAATTTTTAAATCGGGATAAAAATCATAGATATTTTTCAGTTCTATTGACCAGTCTTTGTATTTATGGATTTCGTCGATAAAAAGTTGTTTGCCTCCGTTTTTGTAAAATTCATTTGCCAAATCGCTCAATCTGTAGCGCGAAAAATAAATATCATCTGCCGAAACATAGAGCGTGTTCTTATCGTTTTTTTCTCTGATATATTGCAGCAGCATAGTAGTTTTACCCACGCCTCGCGGACCGGTAAGTCCAATCATACGGCTTTCCCAGGGAATTTTGTCGTACATATACCGCTTGAACGCAGTAGTCGTTCGAGCAAGCAATACCTGTTGTTTTTCAATTAATGTATCCATATTTTTATACCTAAAATGCACTGCAAAATTAACACTTTTTTTTGATATTGTTCAACGGGAAGTGCATTTTTTGATGTTATTCAACAGACAAAACATTATTTTCTTCCCGAACAACAACGATAATATTCTGTTAATCATTGTTATATAAATGTTTTCGTGCAATTATACATTCGACTGCAAAATTACACTCAATCGTATTTGTTGAGCAGCCATTCAAAAACGTTTTTTGCGGATTATGCAAATATACTGCTTCTTCTATTATCAAAACATGTAAAATTTGTATATCATATTATCAAATTGCAGATCTAAATAAACGTTCTTATCTTTGCCATACTTTTATCAATTATATTGTTTATGGTTGCCGATATTTTGAGTTTGTATAAGAATATGATTGTCAGCGTTCCGATAATAATGCTTCTGTATGCTGCATCAATAAAGGGATTTTGGCTCCATTTGGGCAATAAAAAGTTTATACCGAATAAGATTAATATCAATATAATTTGTTTTAATGTATTGATTGTGTATGGATTGCCTTTTACTTTTTTCAAAACAATCCATTGCTGAACGCTGTAACTTAATATACACGCTGTAAGTGTCGCAAGCGCAGCGCCCGTCATTCCGAGAATTGGAATTAACAGAAGATTTGCTGCTATTCCTGTCAGGCAAATAAAAAACGAGAAAAACAGACTCCAATAGTAATAGCGCGAATATGCAATAAGAATGCCTCCGAAATTTAGCGTCATTGTTATGATTTTTGCAATGCCGAGAAATAAAACCACCCATTTGCCGGGCGCAAAAAGTTCACCATTGGGAATTATTGCAAAAATATTGTCGATATTGATCCATATAAATACGAAAAAGATACTACCGCTAATTAATTGATGCAGCGAAACTTCCTTATATAATTTGTTGGCTTTTTCAAAGTTGTCATTTTTCAGCGAATCGGCGGCAATAGGAGAGGATATTGCTGTTATGGCTCGCGAAGGCATGTCTATCATTGCTACAATGTATATAAGAATTACGTAAACGCCTGTTGTATCAAGTCCTTTCAACGATGCCAGCATAAAAACATCAAGCTGATTGAGAATATTACCGCTTACCACAGCTAAAAATAAAAATACAGTGTATCTTAATATTTTGTTTTGCAACGGATATATAAATTTTCTGTCATGTTTCAAAGTGATTGAATCAAATCTTCGGATATAGAAAAATGTAATAATCATTACAACTGCATAAACGCTTATTGAACATGTTACTAATTCGGTAAGAGTCAGCAGTTTGAATCCGTACAGTACGTATAATGTGAGCAGTAAAATGCGCACGCCAATTTCGCGAATTAATTTGGGTACGGCAATTCGCATTTTTACATTTGCATAAGATTCAAATGTTATCCAGTACATCAAAAAGAGTATCAGAGGAATAACCCAGTTAAAATACTCAACATAAAGAGCCGATTTTTCGGAAAAGAAATCAACTATAAGAGGTTTTAAAAATATTACCAGCGGAATAAAAATTATTGCGCCTGTTGCAGGAAGCATAAGCAAGTAAAAGAAAAATCCGTTGTCTTTGTTTTTACTGTTTTTGAAATACGGGAAAAACCTTATAGCCGATGATGGCGTTCCAAGCAAGGCAATGCCGCAAATCAAAAGTCCCGATTCGTACAGAACTTTCATCAATCCGATTTCTTCCGTTGTTAAAAAATAGGGTTGTACATAAAGCATTGTTATCATGCCAATAACAGCGCCAACCCAATGAACTGCTGTTCCTTTAATACTTTGTCTGAATACTATTCCCATAATTTTATAATTTAATTCCTTCTTCTATTGATATTTTTGATTTCCAGTCTATTAATATATTGTTCTTTTCTATTGGCGCTATTGCCTGCATTACATCCATTTGTCGATAAGGCAAACCTCCCCATTCTATATTGCATTTTTTGTTTTCTGTCTTTTCAATCAATTTTGCCAAATCCCGAATTGTTGTGCCGATTCCCGTACCTGCATGATAATCTGCGCCATTCGGCATGTTGTCGATTATATTTTGCAGATTTGATATTACTTTGACAAAGAAATTTACCACATCGCTAACGTGGATAAAATCAAGCGTTTGTTCGCCTTTTGTCATTTTTACAGGCGTTTTTGCCGAAAGAGATTCGCGAATGTAATCAATAATTTTTTTTGCAGTATCGTTGTTGCCGTAAATGCTGTAAGGAACAGCCGTAATGTATTTGAAACCTGCTACATGCGAATAGTATTCTACAAAATTGCGGAATGCCGATTTTGTTGCCGCATATAAATATGCATCATTAATTTTATCGGTTCCACTGCGATATTCGGCAAACGAGCCAACATTTACAAACAGTTTCATATTGTCGCATTTAGCCAAAGTTGACAATAACTGTACTCCAAATTCGATGTTGGCTTCAAGCATTGGTTTTATTATTTCGGTATCATTTCGGCTTGTCGATAGTGTTGCCAAATGAATGACAATGTCTGGATTAAATTCTATAATACTTTTATAATCAGTTGATAATATGTGTTTGCATTTTAAATTTTTGAATAAAATTTCTGCTTTTTCAACATTGCGGTTTACCGTCAAAATTTCAGTATTGTTATAAATATTGATAAGTTGCGGAATTAAATGCCTTCCAACAAATCCTGTTGCTCCTGTTATTAATATTTTGTTTGTATTTTTATTTTGTATCATTCTGATATTGTTTTAATTCTATACCTGTCCTTTTCTTTTATATTTGCAAATAAAATATTTAATGTCAAAAAACAGCATCGAAGATAGAATAAATTTCGATCCTGTTAATTTTTTACACAAAGTTAATTTTTTTCTGGTGAAAATGAAAAACAAATAAATTCAGTTAAATCTTTTTTTGAGGCGCTATTGCCTTTTTCAATATATTTAAGAAGCCTAAAAATTAGTAGATCATTGCGCATCATTTGATGTCAGGTTGTCCTGAAAGGACATTATTTTCATAACCGCATACAAGCGATAGCGCAGTTTGCGGAAAAAGCCGTCTCACGAACCTGCACCTGAAAGGTGCGACAAGTGATTAAGAAGTCCTGCCTTTCAGGCAGAAGAGGTATGCCGTTCTCTCCCCGCAGGTCGTTGACCTGCGGTTATGAAAATTACGTCC
>JAISYZ010000040.1 GCA_031269545.1 Prevotellaceae bacterium | reverse complement strand
TAAAGATTCTGTAATCACAGTAAAATTGCTACAAGAAATAGGAGATTTATTAAATTTATTTTCTACGGGTAAAATTAAGCAAAGCGAATATGAGCAATTAAAAAAAATAAAGTCTTCTTTAACAGAAATAAAACTACAAATAGACATTATACTATCGGGCATATCTAAGGAAGATGCAGCGTTTCTGCCACAACTTTTCAACGAAAGATTCCTTGATAAGATAAAGGCTCAGTTGATGCCTGTAGAGAAGTTTATTGAGACACAAAACAACAAAAGCAGTTGGTATAAGTGGTTCGGAAAATGGAAATATGAAAAAATATTGTACACTTTGGAATCGGATAGCGCCGATTATATAAACAACTGTACCCAATTTATTGACAGTCTTGTTAATATTCCCAAATACAGCAATGCCAAAACTGTATTATTAGGCAAGAAAGAAGAATTAAAAGGGAAACTGAACGAAATTAAAATAAACAAAGAGATTCTGAAAGCTAGATTTGCCATTCCTTATCTGCAACTGTCGATTATGGGGGCATTAATTCTTATAACTATCGCAATAGTTGTTATTTTCATCGGCATAAACAGGCGAAATCAAAAAATAGCGAAAAAAGAAGCGGAAAAGAAGAGAGAGCTGGAAAAAAAATTGGGTAAAAGCAAATTCAAAAAAATTTCGGCAGCCCTCACTAACAACGAAACCGAGGATAAGGCAGCGCTAAATCCTAAAATAAAACAACTTTTAAAACAATACGAACATGGACTATCGGAAGTGAAAGCCGATGTGGGAAGGACGTATAAAGAGATTGACATGTTCGATTTGGTAGAAGATTCGTCTATCCATAAAGTATATCTCAGCCGCGACCTTATTAAAGAACTCTACCGGTTTTTCAGCGAATTTCTAAAATCGGACGGCAAAGTTCCTGAAACGGGTTGTTATATTATCGGGCGTTGGGAATATGCGCCCAACACTGAAGAACAGGCATACAATATAAGTCTCGAATACCTTGTAAAGCCGGGTAGAGATGCCACGTACAGTGAATATACATGCAACTTCGGCGCCGAAATCGGCATCTCTTTAATTATGGAAAATCGAAAATATTCCGAACAAGTCAATATTGAATATGTACACACTTCGTGGATGCACTCCCATCCGGGATTACAACTGTTCCTCTCCTCGCAAGACCTTATTGTTCAAAGCACACTAACCAATAACTCGCCTTACAAACGTATGTTAGCTATTGTTATCGACACGAAAACCGAAAATTTTGAAATGGCCTTTTTCACTCCAAAATCGGGCACACAAAATGTGATGAATAACGATAAGGACATCAAAAAAACTTTAATGCTGGAAGAGTTGTACAAATGGGCAAAAACGCTCTACGATGAATCACAAAAAATAGAATCGAAAAAGGAAACCGAATCCAATGTGGAAACTATTAATGCTTCTGCAAAAGAGTATTTTGATATTCCACTCAAAAAAGCGACCACAGAGATAAAAACCGTACA
This sequence comes from Prevotellaceae bacterium, assembly GCA_031269545.1. Taxonomy (GTDB): domain Bacteria; phylum Bacteroidota; class Bacteroidia; order Bacteroidales; family UBA932; genus JAIRKV01. Next base: position 1,911 of record JAISYZ010000040.1, on the reverse strand, counting down.
AATAACGAGAGCCGCCTCTGTGGATATGAGTTCACTAAATCAGGGTTGCCTTTACGGAACTGTTCGAGACGGGCAGCTATTTATAGATAAAATTGAAGAATCTGCCCTTGAAAATCAAAATTTAGAGCAGGGACAAGCAGGCCTGTTCAAAGAGATTGCAAATTTTGAAAACGATAAAGAGTGGGATAAATGCAGAGAAATTTTGATGGAAGAGTCGTTTTGGAAATCGAGTAAAATTGTGGTTGTTTACTGTTTACAAGACGAAAACTTGTATCTCTTCACCGAGAAGGTAAATAACAAAGAGATAGAAACAGAAAATTTGCCGAACAAGTCAACCATAATCCCATTTCAAAATTTAAAAAAGTGGACACGCGAAAAACGTAATTTATAAATTTAATATAGAGCATGATAAAAATGAAAAAGAAGGTTCTGCAAAACAGAAGTAAAACAAAAGCCCTATTGCTGTTAAGCGTATGTATAGTGGCCTTAATGTGGCAATCCTGTACCGACAAGAGAGAGCCGATTGAGGTAGATTCCGACTATCGGATTGATATGGCTTTTACTAAGAAAAAGCACAGCCAACATGGCGACAGTCTGTTTTTATATTTTAAAATTAAAGATAAAAACGGCAAAAAAGTTAAGATTGACAGATTGGATAATCCCGACAATATAGACTCCTTAGCTTGTGATGAAGTAGGGAACGGGGCAGTATCTACAGGTTACAAAATCACAAAAATCAATAAGAATGCAGAAAACCAGCAAGATTTGGTCTCCAAAAACTCACTGTTCTGGTTTTTAATTGATCGTACTAATGTAAATCAGGACGATTTGGAGCAGATAAAAGGTGCCATAGAACAGACACTTGAAAAATTGCCTGACTCTACGGTCTATATCTCTTTTGTTGATAAACCGAAAGAAAACAGACTAATCGGAAAAGATTGTTTCGCGGAAATTGAAAATGAATTTAAGGTACAAAAAACAGGCAAATCAGTATGCTCCTCTGTTTTGGAACAGTTGTCAAAATTTGCCGAAGAGTATGGTAAAACAGACAAAGAGTGCTATTTGCTCGTTTGCACTGACGGCAAATTGGATTATAATAATAATAATGAGAAAACTTCGGAATTTTTTGAAGAAAGAGAAAAAATTAATACGCTTTACCGAAACAGTATCATTACTCATGCTTTCCGTTACGGAAACGATACGGTGTACAACTTTGTCTGTAAAGGATTGTGTCAGGATACTGTTAATCCGAAGAAAAATGGACATTTTTATGCCATAGAAAATTCTGCGGCGGTTAGCGATACTATTGCAAGTTTTATCAGTAGCGACCTTGCCTACGATTATCAACTTACTTCCATGCGCAAGCGCGTTTTTGACAATGACTACATAGGACAAAATTTAAGTTTAACTCTCTATATCAAAACAGTAGAGGGCAAAACAATGTTTGGAACCATTGATAACTATACTTTAGGGTCGGTTTACTATCCTATCACAGGCAATCTGGACAATTTCTTTATTTCCCTGCTTTTGAGTATATTTATCATTGTCATTATCTACTTTATAATTCAGGTGCTTATTCCCTACATCACAAGTAAGAGAGAAAAATTTCAAAAAAAACATATTGTAAAATACAAGCCTGGCGAAAATGTTACGATGGAATGTTGCTATTTTTGTAAAGAACCCTTTGTAGAAGACGAAGATGATGTTGTGGTAAAATGTCAGCATAAAATGCACGACTACTGCTGGAAAGAAAACGGTTATAAATGTACTGATTATGGAAGAGGATGTAGAGAGGGCATAGAGCATCGTTTCGATAAAGAGCATGCTTTTGACCTTAAATCCGGTCCATTTTACAGAAAATGGGCTATTGCAGGCGCTATCGGCGGTTTTATTATTGGCATTATTCATTAT
>JAISYZ010000245.1 GCA_031269545.1 Prevotellaceae bacterium | reverse complement strand
TTCAAAAGTAAAGATGCTTTTTGTTCTTCAAATCGACAAATCAACACAAATAAAAATACCCCACAAATAGGACTTTTTTGTTTCGACTTTAAAAAACCCTACAAATGGGGTATTGCATCTTTTATTAATCGATTATTTTTGCGCTGTTAAAATATTTGTTAAATATTTAAATAAAAACTATTGTTGAGTTGAAAAACGAATAAGCAAATAAACAAACAAAAAAAAAGTTATGGAATATTATTTTAAAGCATTACGGCATTATGCCGATTTTAGCGGACGCGCTTCGCGAAAAGAATACTGGATGTTCTTTTTGTTCTACGTAGCTTCTGTTTTTGCAGTAGCGCTTGTTGGCGTACTGATTGGAACAGCCATCAAAGTGTATATACCGCAGTATTATGCGAGAATACTTTTGATGTTTTATATGATTGCAGTTACCGTTCCGTTTTTGGCTCTTTCGGTGCGGCGGCTGCACGACTCGGGCAAAAGCGGCTGGTGGATGCTGCTCGGTCTGTTTCAGGTGTTAAATGCTTTCGTAAACGGACTGCCTCACGACGACGAAACCTCGAAAACCATTGCACAAATACTTGCAGTGGCAGCAGGAATCTGTATTTTGATATTTATGCTCCTGCCCGGCAGAGAAGGCAAAAACCGATACGGAGCAAATCCCGACAACATTATAGCATACGGCAAGCGCGTGTTTGCAAAAAGCACGGGAATTACGCTCATAATAGCAATGTCAATATTTATTGTTAATGCTGTTATTCCATTGATAAGATATTATATGAATATGCAGCAGGAACATAATTTCAATCTGTATTTTCTAATTGATAATTTACCCATCCTTCTGATAATGGCTGCGGGTATTCTGTTTGTATTCAAAAAAGACATGACGAAGGAAATCGGTATTTTGCTGTCGGCGGCGGCAACGATGCAGATTATTCTTTTTGTTTTATTTTATACTTCATTAAGCAAGATTGTCGATGAAATTAGTATTGAAATTATGTTGAACACTGTTTTGAACATATTGGGGAATGCCGCTCTGTTGATAGCGGGAACAGCGCTTATACAGCAGGGCATAAAACGGCAGATGATAAACATAAGCGTGCGAGTTGCCGCCATCTGTTTGATTATTGCATATTCATTAAGCATAGTATTCATGGTTTACAATTGTATGACAAATCCGGAATTACATGTTATAAGCATATTTTATATTGTCAGTCCTGTCGCCTTTTTTGTGCTTGCAAGATACCTGCTGCTGCCTCACGACACAATGCTCTCCGAAACAAGCGTTATTGACGATAACGGCGCAAAATTCGTTCAAAGGCAAACCGTACAGACGCCGCACGGCATAATGCATTTTGCATTTGCCATCGTCAACATCGTTGTGGGAGTGATATTTCTGTTTGCGGGAATCATTGCGCTCGTGCAAACCGGCGATGCTGTTGTTATTGTTATTCTGGCTTTAGGATTATTCCTGTGGATTGAAGGATTTGTGTATTTGGTGAAACGCGAATACGGCAGTCAGGCGTTGAGAATATTAAACATCATAGCAGCCGTAATATCGTTTATCCTTACAGTATTTACTATTATAACAATAATCTTAATTAATGATTAACAATTTTGTTGAATTGTTTGTTTGTTGATTTGACAATTAAGAATTAAGAAAACGTCATTCCAAACGCAGTGAGGAAGCTAAGCTCGGCACAGCCAAACTGTAACAGATTTCTCGACAAGATAGAAATGACAAATAAACAGGCAAACAATTATCAATTAAAAATACAGGCGTATCCGAAAAGCCTTCAACAGAGTAGGAAAAATAAAAAGTAAAAGTAATATTATTATGAAAAGAACAATTATTTTAGCCATAGCAGCAATTGTTTTGGCAACAGGCGCTTCGGCGCAAAAGAAAATTGAGTTCGGCGTAAAAGCCGGTATGAATTCGGCACAGGAATTTGCCGAAGATGGTAATACTAACTCACGTATTGGACTTCATGCGGGAATTTTTGCTGAATTTTTTATCAGTAATCGTTTTGGACTTCAACCCGAATTACAGTATTCAATGCAAGGCGGAGGCGGCGATAAGCTTGATTATGTCAATTTGCCGATTATCCTGAAAATTTATGTGCTCAAACGTGATTTGAGCGTTGATGCCGGAGTACAGCCCGGTTATATGTTAAGTGCCAAAGGCACTGTCAATGGACATACTGTAGATGCTTACGATGTTATTGACAACAAACTTGATGTAGCCATTGCAGTTGGAGCATCATATAAGTTTGCCGAAAGATTCCATGCGGGACTGCGTTATAATATTGGAACGATAAAATTCATTGATGGCATAGATCGTCGTAACGGAGTGATACAACTTTTTGTAGGAGTACGTTTCTAAAAATCATGGTTTTGAGGCAATCGCTTTTTTATTAGTTTAAAGTTTAAAAAGCAAATGAAACTGTCCGGATATATTTCGGACAGTTTCTTGCTTTCTTATGTATACTTTGCACTGTGTAAAAATGCGAGATTAAAAAGAAAAACTCACAAATTTATAATGAACGAAGTATGCACGATTATCAAAATTGATGAAAACCGATTAATTTTTTCATTTCGCGTAAAGTTTTGCCTGCGCTTTCGCGAGCCTTTTCGGCGCCGAGTTTTGCAATTTTGTGCAAATATTCGGTATTTTCTCTAATATCAACAATTCGTTTGCGGATAGGCAAAGTGATTTTGCAAATATCTTCGGCAAGTTGTTTTTTCAATTCGCCGTATCTGATTTGACATGAATTGTATTTTTCGTTGAAATACTGTACCGTATCGGGCGACGAAACGACTTTGAGCAAAGTAAATAAATTGCGAATTGCTTCGGGCATTTCGGCATTTTGAACGGCAGGTCCGCTGTCGGTTACTGCTCGCATCACTTTTTTTGTTATTGTCTGTTCGTCGTCAATTAGAAATATTCCGTTATTTTCGCTTTTCCCCATTTTTCCTGTTCCATCAAGTCCCGGAATTTTTATCAAATCATCTCCGAAATTGTAAGCATCGGGTTCGGGAAAAAATTTAACTCCGTACAGATTGTTAAACCGCCGCGCATAGATTCGAGTCATTTCCAAATGCTGTTCCTGATCTTTGCCCACAGGCACTTTGCCCGGTCGATGTATCAAAATATCAACAGCCATAAGCACGGGATAAGTCAGCAATCCTGCGTTTACATTGTTTTGCTGTTTGCGTACCTTATCCTTAAACGAAACTGTACGTTCGAGTTCGCCAACGTATGCAAGCATGTTCAGCAAAACGTACATTTCCGAAACTTCGGGAACATCGCTTTGTATAAATAGCGTAACTTTTTCGGGATCGAGTCCCGAGGCGATATATTCCGAAAGAATTTGTTTCACGTTTCCTGCCAAATCGTCAGGCTTGGGATGCGTGGTTAACGAATGTAAATCGGCAACAAAAAAGAAGCATCTGTTTTCATCCTGCATTTTTATGAAATTGCGCAAAGCTCCGAAATAATTACCTAAATGCAGGTTTCCCGTAGGACGAATTCCACTTACAACTGTTTCCATTTTCTTTATTTTAATTAATTTTTCCGCAAAGATACAATTTATATCGAACGAAGTATAATTAAATCTACAAAATGAAAAACGCTACTGATACGTTGAATTTATTGTTTTTCCATTTTAGATCCGAAACTTCGGAAATATCTTTGAGCGCCCAGTTATAATTTGCGCTTACTTGAAATTTAAAAAATTCTATGCCTGCGCCAAGACCTACTCCCCAATCGGTTTTCTTAATGGTTCGTTTTGAAATATCATTTCTGTTGACTGCATAACCAAAATACGGACCACAAGATACATAAGGTTTTACCGCAACCAGATTGAATTTGTATAGAAGATTTACAGGAACTTGAAAATAAGATATTTTGTATTCTCCTTTTATTCCTAAATTTCCATCTGGCGCTATTGTTGTAACAGCGTAAGCAATAGTGTTTTTTTGCGTAGAATAAAGAACTTCGGGTTGCAGATACAGATTTCCTGCTAAATGAACCTGTCCAACCGCGCCTAAATTCCACGATACTGATTTATCTTTTCTCAATTGCCTTTCAAAGCTGCCGCCGATGTCAAAATTTTCAAAATCCCAGCCGCCTTTTATGCCGAGTTTGAATTGCGCTTTTGTTTCTAACGAAACAAATACTATTAAAGTTATAAAAATTATTTTCTTCATAATAAAAAATTTTAATAATTAATGTTTTAAATATTCGGCAAAGGTAGCGGTTTTTTATGAAAAAGCAAAGGAAACAAAATGATTTTGCTTCCTTTAACCCTGTTTGACATCGATACTGCTTGTGTTTGGGAGGGATTTGTATCGAATGTCATAACAATCATCACCTATGTAAAACCAAACGCAAAGTTATATATTTTTATTTTATAAATTATAAACTATTTTATAAAAAATGTTAAAATTCATAATAAATTAATTTGTGTGAGATTAATTTTAAAAATTTATTGCTGACTTTTGAAATATTTAGACGAAAGTATAGGAACAAATTTGCTAATCAGTCGTTTTTTTGCAAATAATTTTCTGAAAAATAGAATTATAAATGATTTATACTTTGCACTGTGTAAAAATGCGAAATTAAAAAGAAAAACCTGAAATTTATACCTAACGAAATATATATTAAAAAATTTATTATCTTTGTCGGATAAACTTTTGATTGGATAAGACTATGGTAAACAGGTTAATATTAGGCGACAACCTCGAAATACTTAGAGCAATGGAGAGCGAAACGATAGATTTAATCTATCTTGATCCTCCATTTTTCAGCAATCGCAACTACGAAGTGATTTGGGGAGATGAAGGTGAAAT
>JAISYZ010000202.1 GCA_031269545.1 Prevotellaceae bacterium | reverse complement strand
TCAGGAAAAGGCGCCTGTTTATTATAAGTGCGTAAACCTGCTTCAATGTGACAAATCTTTACGCCTGCATAAAAAGATGCTAAAGCGGAAGCAGTCGAAGTTGTTGTGTCGCCGTGAACAAAGGTATAATTGGGTTTGAAGTCTTCCAAAACCGGTTTTAATCCGGTGACAATGTCAGCGGTCAACTGAAAGAGATTTTGTCCGGGACGCATCAGATTCATGTCATAATCGGGTGTAATGTCAAAGAAATCCAATACTTGATCCAACATTTGCCGATGTTGAGCGGTAACACAAACACGTATTTCAAACTTGTCGGGATACTTTTGAAACTCTTTAACCAACGGAGCCATCTTAATGGCTTCCGGGCGTGTTCCAAAAATAAGTAATAGTTTCGCAGTCACTTTTTACTGTATTTTGCTTTAAATATTAATCGTAATATAAACGATAAAAATACCCCGTTTTTATCGTTTATATTCGATAAAACAGGTATTTTTTTATTTTGTATTTAATTAATTATTTATTTATTTTATTTGTAATTCGTTTGATTTCTTTCATCAATTCGTTAAAATGCACACTATTGCCTGCAATCATTTGACTTTGTAATTCTGCATAATCTTTTTCCCATTCCGACATTAACTCTGCTGGCGGTACCGGATTCAAACGCGGTGGAAAATGAGAAGCATAATCCACTCCTCCGATTTTCGTAAATCTTTCTCTATGAACAACAATGGACTTATACAATTCTTTGTCGGCTATAGCTTTATCGGCATAGTCTGTTTGGGCAATACGGTAAATATCGTAGAAATGCCGACTTTTGCCTTTTATTTTCATCTTTTGTAATGGACGTTGATGTTCTTCATGAAGTAGAAACAATTTTTCAAGAAAAGTTCGCTCGGGGTTGACACAACGTATATGAATATCTTTGTCGGCAAATGGCAGATTCGGAAATTCCTGTCCAATCATTGAACGAAACGAACGCAAAGTGGATGGTTCCATCAATGAACGACTGCCGATTTCCAGCAACACTCGAGGTGAAACATACGCAGAATATTCCATTACAGACGGATAAACTATTTCAATTTTCACCGGATCGTCATCGGGGTCTTTTCTGTCCACTACCGAAATCCGGACATCTTTAATACCCTCTTTTTCAAAAGATTTTTTAAGAACAAAGAGAAAATCGTTGGAAATATATTTGTTTGAAGCGTCTTTCAACTTTCCGACCTGTGTTCGACTAATGTCGCCCGAAAAACCGAAAAATTCCCTGTTGATAGCCAAATCTACATCTTCGGAAAACCTGTCAATCAACTTCCATGCTTTACTTAATGATGTACCTCCTTTGAAAACAATATGTTCTGCAATATTTAGTTGGGAAATCAAATGCAAAGTCTGTACAACCCACCAATCTTTTTCGATGATATACTGTGGGAATTTTACTATTTTATAAACTTCCGTCAGGACATCCTGCTTTTCTTTTGTATTCAATTCATTCCAAATCATATATTGTTATCTATTTGAACTTTACGCATAATTTCTCTTATCCATTCCGGAGCTAGTTTTATATCATGAACCAAATATTGCGGATTTTCATTTTTGAGATGATTGATAACTTTTTCTATATCATCTTCTGTAACTTTATCTTTAGTTATGGATTTCAATGCCTGAATAACTAACCCGCTGATTTTTCCGTAAGCAGACAGGTTTTTCGGACTTGTCTTTTTGAAAACCAATGGTATATCACCAATCATCAATTCACGGGGAGCGCCATCAGTTAAATAAACAATTTTCATTGGAACTTGAGTGGATAGACCAAGTAAATTTTCCGAAAACAAACCGGTGGGAATAATCCGGGCTTTATCACGTCGTGCTATACCCTGTGCTATTGTTTCAATACTTGGCGTTACATGACCGAAAAACCGGCTTTTTCGCGGAATGGTATAAATACCTCTGCCGATACGCATTATTTTCCCTTGTTTTGCTAATCGTTCCAGCGCTTTATTGCAGGTTTTACTGCTTCCATAAGAAGTAAAATCTACCGTAAAAAAAACCACGCCCCTCTTGGCTTTTTTCATTCTCTCAAATATCTTATATTCAATAGTACAATCCATATTTTTTAATAATTTCAGTCGCAAAAGTAGTAATTTTTTGCGACAAAACAAGATATCGGTAGTTTTTTAGCTAAATCTTTTTTTGAGGCGCTACGAAAAATAAGATTGATTTTGCCATGTTTCTGTTAATATTATCTCGTTTAAAATCAGCAATAAATTTTTCTCTTTTTATTAATTCATAGTTATAATTACGTAACAATTGTACCATGTTATTATAATCACACGGGTTGAATAATATCGTATTGGGGATATTATCTGCGATAAAATGATAAGCAAAACCCGCTACACCGGCAATAATTGGTTTATTAAAAGCGCCAAGTTCAAATATTTTAGAAGGAATCACTCTTTCATAAGCAGGGTGGTTTTCAAGATGTAGAAATAGAAAATCGCTAATAGCGTATAATTTAATTAGCTCTTCTCTTTTAACAGGCATCCGTATTTCAACGTTACTTAAATTTTCTTTTTGAATCTCATCGAATAGTTTCTGCCTCAATTTCCCATCTCCAACGATTATAAA